>CAZIIV010000150.1:0-7245 GCA_964539365.1 uncultured Desulfobacteraceae bacterium
GCCGGCCATATCTTTGATACAGATAGTTTCAGCGCCCATGGCTTCCAGTTCCTTGGCCTTACGAACATAATATTCAATATTATACACGTCTCCGCCGAGCCGTGGTTCGGTCATACTATAACAGATACAGCCCTGGAAATGTTTCCCGCATTCTTTGATAACGGAAGCCACCGTTTCAAAGTTACGAAAGTCGTTCAAGGCATCAAATGTCCGAAAAATGTCAATACCGTTTGCAGCCGATCGCTCCACAAAGGCCCGGGCAACATCATCCGCATAATTTCTGTATCCCACAAGATTCTGAGCTCTCAAAAGCATGGAAAACGGTGTCTTTGTTATGTAGCGTTTTAATGTCCGGATCCTTTCCCACGGATCCTCGTTCAAAAAACGATGCATGGCATCAAATGTGGCGCCGCCCCAGGTTTCCATGGCCCAGAACCCCACCTCGTCCATCTTCTCGGCGACCGGAATCATGTCTTCGGTCCGTCCCCGGGTGGCAAACAGGGACTGATGACCGTCGCGCAGGCTCAGGTCTACTATCTTAACGGGATTTTCCGCCGCCGGCCGGTCTTTGCCGTAATCAATAGCCGTTATTTTTATCTGATCATGATTGCTCATTTTAATGTTCTCCTCTTACAAATATTTTTTCCCATTGAAAAGCGGCGAAGCCGCGGTATATAAACCCGATGGTTGCATAAAATATTTCGATTCACCCAGGTCGCCATGATGAAAACCGTTGCCAGCGTTAACTGATCCTGGATTCTGGCATCTGGATGCTGGATGTTTTTTGAAGTCACTATTGGAGCTATCCTGAATATCCAGTATCCAGTATCAAGCATCCAGCATCTATCCATTTATGGCAACTAATTCACGAAAATCTGGAACAACGGTTAGATCTATTTTTTGCAACGTTAGGGTAAAATCGTGAAGCAGTGTTATGTAAAGGTTCTCATCTGCATCATATTTCTCATCTGCATCCGGGCCTGCCGGCCGCTTATTCCCCACAGTTTCACCGGCCCCATGGCCGCAGCACGGGAAGCTTGAACCGGCTCAACTTCAGGCGCAGCCAGAGACTGTATACAGATTGCCTCTTCTTCTGTCCGCATACAGTTCATCACCGCAGATATTGCGGCGGTTATTTTCTTTTTGTTTTCCATGGGCTCACCATT
Source organism: uncultured Desulfobacteraceae bacterium (assembly GCA_964539365.1). Lineage (GTDB taxonomy): Bacteria > Desulfobacterota > Desulfobacteria > Desulfobacterales > UBA11574 > S5133MH16. The sequence continues at coordinate 1,167 of CAZIIV010000150.1, forward strand.
TCAAAAAAACGTGTTAGGTTTTAGGTGTCAAGTTTTAATGTATAAAAAAAGTATCTTAGCCCTACTTAAAACCTAAAACTTAAATCTTAAAACCCATAACCCCTTACATGGGTATATTTCCGTGTTTCTTCGGAGGACTTACCTCCCGCTTGCTGCACATGACTTCCAAGGCATCAATAAGACGCGGCCGGGTCTCGCTCGGAACAATCACCGCATCCACAAAACCCCGGCCGGCGGCACAGTACGGATTTGAAAACAGTTCCTCATATTCTTTTACTTTTTCCTTGCGCTTGGCCTCAGGATCATCCGCCGCTTTGATCTCCCTTCGATGAATCACATTGCATGCCCCCGCAGCACCCATAACCGCAATTTCCGAACTGGGCCAGGCAAACGCCATGTCAGCACCCAGGTCTTTTGAGCACATGGCAAGATAAGATCCCCCGTAGTCCTTGCGGGTCACCAGAAGCAGTTTCGGGACCGTTGCTTCCGAATAGCACCATAAGAGTTTTGCGCCGTGACGGATAATGCCGCCCCACTCCTGATGGCTGCCGGGAAGATAGCCGGGCACATCTGCTATGGTCAGCATGGGAATGTTGAACGCATCACAAAAACGGATAAACCGGGTGGCCTTGTCCGAAGCGTCAATGTCCAGACATCCGGCCAATACCTGGGGCTGATTGGCAATAATACCGATACTTCTTCCGTTCAATCTGGCAAAACAGACGATAATATTCCGGGCAAAGAATTCATGGGGTTCAAAAAGATCTCCGTTGTCCACGATGGAACGAATCACGTCCTTCATGTCATAAGATTGGTTGGGATTGTCCGGAATTATGGCGTCAAGGGAAGGGTCGGTGCGCCGGGGGTCATCACCGGTATTGACCACCGGAGGATCTTCCATGTTGTTAGACGGGAGATAAGATAATAGTTTTTTGATCCGGCTGATGGCGTCCTCATCGTTTTCACAGGCAAAATGCGCCACCCCGCTCTTTTCATTGTGGGTCATGGCGCCGCCGAGTTCCTCAAAGGTGATCTTTTCACCGGTAACCGATTTAATAACATCCGGACCGGTAATAAACATGTAGCTGGTGTTTTTTACCATAAAAATCCAGTCCGTCATGGCCGGCGAATACACAGCTCCCCCTGCCGTAGGACCCATGATCGCTGAAATCTGGGGAATAACACCGGAAGACATGGAATTTCGGTAAAAAATCTGCCCGTATCCGGAAAGAGAATCAACCCCTTCCTGAATCCGGGCCCCGCCGGAATCGTTCATGCCCACAAACGGCACGCCCGCTTTCAGCGCCATATCCATGATCTTGCAAATCTTTTTTGAATGCATTTCGCCAAGACTGCCGGCCCTGGCCGTAAAATCCTGGGCAAAGGCAAATACCGGCCTTCCGTCCACAAGGCCATGACCGATGATGACACCGTCTGACGGAATATCAACCTTTTCCATGCCAAAATTTACACACCGGTGAGTAACAAACATGTCGAGCTCCCGAAATGTGCCGGGATCAAAAAAAATACCGAGGCGCTCCCGGGCCGTGAGTTTGCCTTTTTCTTTCTGTTTGGCAACCGCTTTTTCGCCGCCCATCTGCAGTACCTTGGCTTCCCGTTCTTTTAGATCCTTTATTTTATCTTCAATAATACCCATTATCAAATTCCTTTCATCTAATCATATGAATAGATTTCGTACTCGGTCTTTTCTCCGAGCAGATGGTCAATTTTTTCCTGTGTCCTCTTTCTTGTATCGTTAACCACCCATTTCCTCCAGTCTTCCATGGACTTCCAGGTACTGACCACCAAGCTTTCACCGGGCCGATCGATTCTCTTGAATGTTTCCCCTGAAATATAACCCGGCTGCTGCATGGCCAGGTTTCTGAGCTCTTGAAGAAGAGGCTTTAGCGCTTCCGCCTTGTTTTCCGGGACAATCCGTTTAATGATTATTTTTACCGCCATTTTACCATCCTCCCTTCTTTGATGGTTGCGAAAAGGGAGCATTACCGATTTGTTAAAATGCTTTTCACCCATTAACTTATTCATTTTTTTGAGCGAAAGCCTTGCAATCAGGTGTTAAGTGCCAAGTGTCAGGTGTCAGGAATCGCCAGACCTGAACACTGACACCTGAAACCTACATGTCCCCTGAAACCTGAAACCAAAAAGTCCTGAATAGCAATTAACAAACTGGTAATGCACCCTGCGCAAACAAGTGAACACTCCGCTTTTAGTAACAAACCAAAACCGTTGAATATTTACCTATATATACTCGTAAAAAGTCCGAGCTATACGGTTTCGTAAAAAGTTCAAATTCAAGGCGTGCAAATTTTGTAATCATGAGGCGTACTTTTCGTACGTTGAATGATTGCGAAATGCAGCACAACGCAGAAGTTGGACTTTTTACGAAACCGTCTCTTTTGATTCTATATACAAGGGTTATTGTCAAGCAAAAAAAGCAGTCGGCTTGCCGCTATTGTAGATGCGGTGGTGCCGTTTTCAACCTCTTTTAAGATTCCGGGCAACATATTTTTAACCTCGGGATTTTTATAGAACCTTTCTTGTAACCCCTCCTTTACAAGAGACCACATCCAGTCAACGGCCTGTCTTTTCCGGTTGGCTTCAAGTTCTCCGGTGCCGATTAATTTTTTTCGATGGTCTAAAACAGTTTCCCAGATTACATCAATCCCGGTCATCTCTAACGCGCTGCAGGTTAAGACCGGCGGTCTCCAGGTAAGCGATGACGGCGTTAAAAAATGCAGGGCGTTCTCATACTGCTTTCTTGCGAGTTCCGCCTTTTCGATATTATCCCCGTCTGCTTTGTTAATGGCAACGGCATCCGCCAGTTCCAGGATTCCCTTTTTCAACCCCTGCAGTTCGTCTCCCGCACCCGCAATCATCAGCACCAGAAAAAAATCGACCATGGATGCCACAGTTGTCTCGGATTGGCCCACACCCACGGTTTCAATAATCATAACATCAAACCCCGCGGCTTCACAAACAATCATTGTCTCACGGGTTTTTTTTGCAACTCCGCCCAGGGTGCCGCCTGAAGGTGACGGCCGGATAAAGGCTCTCTCCTCTACAGCCAGCTTTTCCATACGAGTCTTATCTGCCAGTACGCTCCCTCCACTTCTTTTGCTGCTGGGATCAACGGCAAGTACGGCCACCCGATGTCCCTTTTCAACGAGCATGGTTCCGAGGCTCTCGATAAACATACTTTTACCTACACCCGGCACGCCGGTAATTCCAAGGCGTACCGCCTTGCCCGCGTATGGCAGCAGAGAATCGATAATGGTTCGAGCCAGTTCCTGATGGGGAGAAAGCGAGCTTTCGATCAATGTAATTGTCTTTGCCAGTACGCGCCGGTTGCTCTCCAGAACGCCCTGGACATAATGTTGAGGATCATGGGATATCATTGTCGCTACCTACCATGTGTAATTCACTGATATTGGTTAACAGCGGTCATTTATTACTTTCCATCGGAATTCGAAGGTCTGGTTTCAGGTGTCGGGTGTCAGGTGTCAGGAGGACGAACGTAAGAGCTGACACCTGAACACTGACACCTGAAACCTGGATTGCTTGAGCTAAATCACCAACAATCTTGATTTACACCCGACCTAACCCGGATAAACCGGAAAAGTTACAAGATAATCTATTCCGCGTCATAAACCAAAGTTTTTATCAATTCACCATCTTCATAAAGAAAAACAGTTGCATCATTTTTTCTGGGGATTAACAGCCAGATTTCTTCTCCCGGCTTCATGAAATTGTCGAAAAGATCTGCTGAAATCCCAAAGCTGTTTAATCGCACCCTGATATGTCGTTTTAAAAACCCGTGTTTTAGCCGGTACCTGAAAAGGCCGACCCCCCGGGACTCATTTAAATAGTTATAACCTTTTTGCATGGATTTCCTGTTTATCACAATATTAACCATACTCCCCTGGGTCACGCAATAGCCGGAAGGTGATTCCTGAGCTACAACGGTATTTAAGGGCTTACCTTTGTAAAAATGGGTTTTTATTTCTCCGAGAGCCAAATCTATATTCTCAATCATAGTAATCGCGGTATTGAAAGACAGACCGATAAGATCAGGCATCTTATAAACCCGGGGCCTGACCCCCAGACTCACAAGCAGATTCACCCTTCGGCCTCTTGTTATCATGGTTCCATGAGAAGGAATCTGGGCGATAATCTCGTCCTTTCTTATAGTATTGCTGTAGGTACTCGATATTTCTCCCCTGCGCAAGCTGTTTTCTTCCAGGATAATCCGAGCCTGTCGCAGGGAAAGCCCTTTAAGGTTCGGCATCAAAATAGACTTTGAACCTTTTGAAATTATTATTCTGACGTCACGTCCCTTTTTTATTTCCGCTCCGGGTTCCGGTTCCTGGAAAATAACGTTGCTTTCAGGAACCTCGGCGCTATATTCCGATCCTTTAACCTTTGTATTAAGCCCCAAATCGGTTAATAACTCAAGAACGTAAACTACATTTTTCCCTATAAGATCAGGAACCACCACCGTATCTTCGCTTTTTATGATAAGCGTGAGCGTGAGATAAGCACTCGCACCGGCAATCAGGACAAATAGAAAAAACAGGGAGACAAATTTTAATATTCGTGAGATCATTTTTTCCGTTTCATACAGACCGAAAAAAAACCGTCCATGTTGTTAAGATGAGGAAAGGTTTTTAAATATCCGTCACGAGTGATAAGGGAACAGGCATCACAGGATAATCCGCTCGATTTTTTTTCTATAGCAAAATTAGCATGTTTATTCAAAAAACCTTTTATCACCGATTCATTTTCCTCGGGTTCCGTGCTGCAGACCGCATACACCAAAGTGCCGGACGGCTTGACAAGATTTGCAAGATTATCCATAAACATAGCCTGTTTTTTTTGGTAGTTTGCCGGGTTTTGCCGTAACGCCCTCCATTTTATATCCGGATTCCTCCTTAAAACACCCAGGCCCGAACAGGGCGCGTCCAGAAGAATACGGTCAAACTTTCCAAAGAGTTCCCGGTCTAAAGAGGTGCCAAGGTCGTGTATACGGGGTGTCACAATGGAAACTCCAAGTCGATACATTTCGGATTCCAGCTGTAAAAGTTTGTTTTTATCTTTGTCCATCGCAACAAGCCTTCCACTGTTTTTCATGAGCTGAGCGATATGCCCGGTTTTCCCGCCCAGACCTGCACATGCATCCAAAATAGTCTCACCGGGCCGGGGGTTTAAAAGAAGGGTAACCAGCTGGGCGGCTTCATCTTGTACCTGAAACAGACCCTCTTTAAATGCTTTTATATTTGGAATAGATCTTTTTGGGTTGAAAAAAAAGACGCCTTCCGGCGCATAATTTGTGATCCCAATCTTTTCGGCGGATTCCTTAAGCGCTTTCACCAATTTTTCCCGGTTTGTCTTAAGGGTATTGCAGCGAACGGTTATGGGAGGAATAACGTTGATTGCATCACAAAGCAGCCCGGTTTCTTTCATTCCGAACCGATCCAGCCATCTTTTAACAAGCCATTCCGGGAATGACTTTTTTGTTGCCAATGCTTTTACCGGATCTTCGCCAACATCGGGAAAAACAAGGTCTGTATAGCCTCTAACGGCATTTCTTAAAAGACCGTTCACATATCTTACAATCCAGGGCGCGGCGGCAGCCTTTGTCATTTCAACCGATGTATTTACCGCGGCGGATACGGGTATTCTGTCTAAATATACCACCTGAAAAAGCCCGAGTCTCAGAATATTCAAAACGTTAGGATTGATTTTATTCAGGCGGGTTTTAGAAAAACCGTCTATGATCCAGTCGAGTCGCCCTCGCCACCTCAGGACGCCATATACCAGAGCTTGAAGTAAGGCCCGATCCTTTTTTGAAAAATGAGTCTTTTCCCGGAGAACATCTTCTAAAAGGCTATCCAGAGTCTTGTCCTCTTTCTCCAGAGTGTTCAAAATATACAGAGCTGTGTTACGGACTTCATCAGCCATGGGTACAAGTCTTTAGGCGCTTATTTAAAAACCGTATCTTCTCAATAAATTATGGAGCCTGCTGGTGATAAAATGTAATCTGTCTGGCTGTTTGCTTTTT
>CAZIIV010000151.1:0-7208 GCA_964539365.1 uncultured Desulfobacteraceae bacterium
TGCCATATTTGTTATCATGGAGGCGTTGTGGAAGAAACTAAGACAGACTCATAAATTGAGGGTTGTAAAGTAAAAGAACAATTTCTGTCAGATAACCGGATAGACGAGTACTTCAATCAAAGGAGCAGCCCCCCAAAAAAGGAGAGAACAAAATGAGTTCAACAATACCTACCCGTGAACAGGCCTATACCCTCTTAACAGAATACAATAAAAATGAAAGCCTCATAAAACATGCTCTGGCCGTGGAGGGGGTGATGCGCTATTTTGCTCGTAAACGAGGAGAAGACGAAGAAAAATGGGGGATTATCGGCCTGATCCACGACCTTGATTACGAGCAGTTCCCGGAGCAACACTGCCAAAAGACCGAGGAGATTTTAAAGGAAAATTCGTGGCCTCAGGAATACATACGGGCGGTAGTGAGTCACGGCTGGGGAATATGTACGGATGTGGAGCCGAAAACAGAACTTGAGAAGGTTCTTTATGCCATCGACGAATTGACCGGGCTGGTGGTGACAACCGCTCTGGTCCGCCCTTCCAAAAGCGTGATGGATTTAACAGCCAAATCCGTCAAAAAAAAATGGAAAGACAAAAGATTTGCGGCCGGCGTCGACCGATCCATTATTGACAGAGGCGCTAAAATGCTGGGCGTGGAACTCACAGACCTTATTACGGATACGATCATGGGCATGCGGGAAGTGGCCGAGGAGATCGGCCTTAAGGGAACCGGTTAATGAAGAAATTGTTCCGGGATTCAAATGTGTTGTGCCTTGCGCCATCCCGCTTTCTTAAGATCGGTAAACTGAGACAGACGTATCCTTTTTAACTCATTGAAATACAATAGCTTATCTTTTTTTTGCAACGGCAACAACTCCTCATGGACCCGTGCATTCTCTTCCAGATCGTTTGGGTTCATCCCGTACCAGGTACAGTACCCCTCATCAAAAATGAATTCCGGAGTTACGGCATGATCCACCCCTTTAAGCCCCAGATAAAACCGGGCAAGCTCCATATCGTACTCAATGAGCCATCCCGCATCTTCAATCATTGTTGAGTCATCCCTGTTCACCCGGTCTCCGCATTCAGGACAATACAGGTTAATAACCACCCGTTCCGGAAGAATATTATCCCTATGAAAAATATAGGCCGTATTACTTTTACATACACACGCCAGTTTTTGATGTAAACACATTTGCAACCGTCCTTTTTAAACTATTTAGTCAGATCAGCTATGGTCTTCTTCAGTTTTTGAATGAGAGATTTTTTGATTTGGACTTTCAGATAAAGGTCTCCGGGTCTCCCCCCGCCTTTTCCATCTTCACCCATTCCCGCCAGCCGGATTCTCTGACCGGCCCTGACTCCCGGCGGTATTTTGACAACCAGCTTCTTGGATTTTTTTTTAAGAAAATACGCGTAAGGACCTCCTTCTTGAGCCTGTGAGGGACTTAGAGGAATGACATCATTAATATCAGCGCCGTTTCCCGGCAACTCAACGCCGCTTACTTTTTCTATAACATACCGGGGCAGTTTTCCCAGCTTGCCCGTCAGGTGATGGAACTGGGATTGATCGTATTTTCCTCTTCTCAGAGGACCTGTAAAAACAAAGCCTCCGGCAAATATGCCGGGTCTCTTAAATTCAAATCTACGGTATTCTTTACCATAAAATTCTGTGAAAATATCGTCAAAACTTCTGAACCCAAACGCTTTGGCCATTTCCTCAAAAACATGATTGATATCCGAACCGCTGAAAATGTCCTGTTGGGAATAATTGTTTCTAAACCGGCTATAGGCATCAGAGCCGAACTGTTGCCTTAATGCATCGTATTCTCGTTTTTTCTCGGGAGACGAGAGAACCGCATAGGCTTCGTTAACGACCTTCATTTTTTCAGCAGCTTCCGGATTCTCTTTGTTTCGATCCGGATGAAAGGCAAAGGCCAGTTTCCGGTAAGCCTCTTTAATCTGCTTTGAATCGGCAGTGTTGTCCACACCTAAAATCTGATAGTAATCTCTTTGCGTCATTAGGCTTAAAGTTCCAAAACATCGCCGGGTTTCATTACTGTGACCTTTGCCGAGGTTTGTTTTTTAACACTGGCGGCCCAGCCATAGGGATCCTGTTTGATCATATCAAAGGTATTATAGTGAATCGGAACCACCTGCTTGGGTTCTATAAGCTTGACGGCCCGCAAGGCATCGTCGGGTCCCATGGTAAAGTTGTCGCCGATGGGCAAAATGGCAAGATCGATTCCTTCTTCACCGATAAGTTTCATATCAAAGAAAAGGCCGGTATCGCATGCGTGATATATTTTTTTCTCCTGTATGTAAAACAAAAAACCACAAGGATTACCGCCGTAAGATCCATCCGGAAGGGCGGATCCGTGATGGGCGATAGTTAATTTTACGCGTCCCCAGGGGTAATCAAATCCGCCGCCGATATGCTGGGGATGAACGTTTTTGACTCCCTGATTGACCAACCAGTTCTGAATTTCAAAATTTGAGATCACCATTGCTCCGGTTCGTTTTGCAATTTCTATGGTATCGCCCAAATGATCCCCGTGACCGTGTGAAACAAGGATATAATCCGTGTTGACATGGTCTGCCTGAACAGGCGCCAGGGGATTGCCTCTAATAAAGGGATCTACCAGCAATTTGGCCGTGTCGGATTCAATTAAAAAACAAGCATGCCCGTACCAGGTAACTTTCAGTGTCATTTGGGACCTCCTTTTATAAAAACTTTTGTATCATTTCTAGCCTGAATAAACAATTTAAAAGAATCGCAATTCATAAACGCAACATAACCCCGTATCATTTTTACCATAATTTTTTATTTTTTGTAAAACATGAATTTGTTTTTAATAACCATCCAAACCCTCAAGATCTTTCCCAACCATCTAAATTATTGGACATATTGAGCAGTTAGTGATATATATACAATATTTCATTAAATTATATTAAAAAATCCAATCGTTAAAAAAAATGATTTGCCGGAAATTATTTCCCTGTTTATAGCAGGCACTGAATATATATTTCAAAGAAATGGTTACATTCTTCTCAAAATCCTCTGTTCTGAAAAACTTACCCCTTAAAACTTATTCGGTAGAGTTTCCCTTGGATAAACTGATTCCGGGTGTGGATAATATTCATTATGATGTTCACCTGAGCCCCTCTTTTTGCACATCCGCCAATAAAATTATTCGCCGGCTTCTTGCCAAACATGCCGGTGTGGAAAAGCTTTCGGGCATAGATGGAGCATCAAGCCCGGTGACGGAGCGGGATGACTTCAGACATTTTTGCAAAGAAGTGTTGCAAGAAGGCATTAATAAAGCAAAATCAGACTCCGAAATCCAAATCGACCTTCTGGCTCAGATTGCCGTTGTAAAGATGCTAACGCAAGAAATTCAACATCAGTTTAAAGAATTGACCGAGTATCTTAGCAATTATGCGCGAAAACTAAATGCTGTTGCTCAAAAATATGAAATATCAAGAAACCTGAGTCTTAGTAAGTATATAGAGATAAAAGAAAAACTGTCTGATATCCAACAGAAGAAGAAACGGATTTTGCTTAATGTGGGCCAGGAACTTTTCGGGGATTTGCTTGATATTCAGGGCAAAGATTTAAAAGAAATGCGTGAAGCAATTTTCGAGTTCAAATTAAATCTTCCGGATGATGTTTTTTCCAACCCCATACTCCATGCAGAAAATCCCTTTGATGATTTCTTTATGATAGATGAATACATATTGATGGGCCATCGTTTTGAAGATCCGGATAATTATAATAGGTTGTTATTTTTAATAAGAGGTCTTTTAAGAGATATTATCTTAAAAATTTTCCTGAAAAATTTGTCTGCTTCGGAACGATCAAAACAAAGTACAAAAATTTTCAATCAAAAAATTAAAAAACCAGAAAAATATGATCCCAATACCCGCTATCAGGAAATAGATGTCTGGTTAAAACGCATTGAGAACATTGATATTCTGTTCAACAGTTTTCAATCAAAAACAAAATATAACATCCTAAAAACACGAGATGCAACCAAAAAGGAACTGAGCAACTTAAAGAAGCAGGCAGTACAACAAGAAAAATTTTTAAACTATATTTACAGAAAATTTAAGAAGGCAGGCCTTATCAAAAGAATCACAGCCGGTTTTGAAATGCAGCCGCTTTATCTTGACTACTGCCCTCCGCTGGTACCTCACCAGGTTTTAGAATACCTGACCCAGCCGAGACAAAGACGGGCCATTGTAAAACAATTTAATCGATTAAAAGGATTTTATGGAAAGTCGTTTTCCCTGGCGCCTCTGAAAAAAAAAATAATGCATCTGAAACAAGTTACCACACAGGACAAAAAAAAGCATTTAATACGATTTCTAAACGGTTTCGTCCGTTATCACAGGGATTTTCAAAATTTTACGATGCTTAAAAACGCCATGGATTCTATAAATCTGGTTACGGAAAAAAAGATTATCGATCTGTCTCGCGAAAATCGTCTGCTTTATGAGTTTTTACTGCCCGACGAACAGATACACCAAGTAAAGCTAATTATTAATCATGTGATTATTAAGGCAGATCTGCGAAACTCCACGGATATTACTTCCCAGATGAAGCAAAGAGGATTGAATCCCGCATCATTCTTCAGCCTTAATTTTTTTGTTCCCATAACCGGAATCTTACGTAAATACGGTGCTGAAAAGCTGTTTATTGAGGGTGATGCCATTATCCTGTCGATAATCGAGCACAAAGATACGCCCAAAGGACAGTACTGTGTTGCCCGTGCCTGCGGACTTGCGGTCAGAATGCTTCATATCGTGCAGCGATATAATGAGCATAGTCTCCAACACAACCTCCCGAAACTGGAACTGGGAATCGGCATCTGTTATACTGAGGGTTCCCCGACGTTCCTTTTTGATGAAGACCGTCGAATTATGATCTCGCCGGCCATTAATATCGCTGACCGGATGTCGAAATGCGCAAAATTATTTCATAAACCTACATTCAATAATAACAGACCCTTTAACCTCTACGTTTATAAAATCGCATCAGAAAAAGAGTCTATTACCGAAACCGATGATATGTTATTCCGTTACAATGTAAATGGTATTGAATTGAACGCAGATGGTTTTAAGAAACTATCGAAGGAGATTCACTTAAAATCCATGGAAAGTTACATTCCGGACCTGCAAAAGGAGAAAATTAGGATTTATACGGGAAAATTTCCTACGGTAACAGGAGAGTATCAGCGTTTGATCATACGGGAGGTTCCTATTCCGGAAGTCGTTCCTGATGAATTACGTGTTATCCGGCAGACAGATCAAAAATACTATGAAGTGTGTACCCACCCGATACTTTATAAATATGTGAAAAATTTGTAGCCTGAATTGGGTAAAAGGGAGCGTTTTTGCAAGGCCTCAGAAGCAGTATCTTCAGGCCACACAAGAGAGGGCAGGGCCTATCAAAGACCCTGCCATTTCGCTCTGTATCCCTTTCAAGTAAATTTTATTGCAGGAGGGGCATTGAACATATTCATCGCAGAACTTTTTTGTCCTGGGAGGAATTCTATCCAAGATGTTTTCCTTTGGTACGACATTTAATACGGTGTTGCAACGAAGACATCTTGAAAAAGGCTTTATGTTATCTTGAATATCCAGGTAATCTAAGATTCGTCTTATCTGTTCCGGGGTTGTGCCCGGGCGTATGAAAATTCCATGGCTTACCTCTTTGAACTTAAGGAGCTTTCTGCTCTTGGTTAGTATGATTCTGTTTTCTCTTTTGGATAGTTCAATTATTTCACGAATGGAAAGCAAGGGATCGTAATATAAATCAAATCCCAGAACTCTCATATATTTAACGATATCCCCAAGGTTGATATCAGCTATAAACTTGTTCCTGCGAAGCGGTATTTTTCTGAGCCGGGTAACATTTGTAATATTGAGGGATTCGAAAACAGGATATACGCTTACACGGTCTTCATCCTGGAGAATGTAATTAAAATCCACTGAATTACCATTGACTAAAATAAGATCAATTTCCGTATGAGGAACTCCGAGTGCTTCGATTATATCTTTTATTGACCTTTTACCTTGAAACCGTACTTCAAAATCGGTTTTTCTTTTGTGCTTTGGAAGAAAATCATTTAATTCCTCATAAAAACGGAATGTTCCTTTTGGCATGGCTTAAGATTTCCATAGAAAAGTATCAATCATTGAGGACAAAAGAATAGAAGCAAACTCTTCACCAGTTGGGCCATAAAGCCGTAGTCCAGCCTGTCCATGGTATCTGACGCCCGGTGATAATGGGGATTTCTGAAAAACGCCGTATCTGTTATCATAACCGCCTTATATCCCCGATCCCAGAATGAAGAATGGTCGCTGAGTCTCACGGAAGGAAGCAGATACCCTCCCAATGGAACCGTGAGCTTCACCACGGGAAAATCCGGGTTTCTGCAAAAAGTCCGGTATAACGCCTCTGTAAACCCTTTAGAGCTTAAATTTCCCACAATGCCGATAAAATTTCCCTGCTTGGGATAGCCTGAAAACATCAATGGAAACGGATAGCTCTGGCAGCCCGGTTCATGGCAGGTATATCCCACCATCTCCAAACAAATCATACCGTCTATCTGTTCTTTTTGTTTCCAGGCCTTCAGTGCATATACCCTGCTTCCCATATGTCGTGTACCAAATGCCGGGGGTTCTTCCAGGGTAAAGGAGACAAATTTTACTGCCAGGTCCAGTTCTTGATTTCCTTTCAGTGTGTTTAAATGCCGAGCAGTCTCCAGTTGCACGGCAATGGCACTGGCATTGTCGTCAGCGCCCACCGTCCCGGCCACCGAATCGTAATGTGCGCCTACAAGATACTGTTTTGTGGGGGCGTCACAAAACGAGATTTCCGCCACCACATTTGCAACCGTATAATTCCGGTAGGGGTAGGATTCGCAATGTACCGGCACGCCTATGTCCTGATAGAATTTCTCGATGTATTCTTGAGTCTTTTTAAGATTGTTTGGCAACAAGACACTTCGCTCACCAATGGTCTGCGTCAATATCCTGAGATGGTCCTGTAGCCGTTCAACCGTTTTTTCCATGTCAATCATGAATATATCCTCCCCTCCAGTACTTCCGAAGCAGCTGGTACACCCCGCCAAGAATAACCCCGTTGAAAAAATAACCCATTTCATAATATAAAAGTTAATTGAAAACTAATCATATATCAATTATAA
>CAZIIV010000152.1:0-7135 GCA_964539365.1 uncultured Desulfobacteraceae bacterium
CTTCGCCCCAATTGGAATGGTGGAATGATGGAATAATGGAATGATGGGTACTGGGCCTCCGGCTCGTAGAGCCTACGGTTCGGAGAGATAATGCAATGTTGGGTTAACGGTAAAATATGTGTTGAAGATAAAATAAAAAATGGATAATATCCTTTTAAAAACCAACCTTCCAGCATTCCACCCTTCCATTATTCCATGTTCGAGGCAAGTGTTCAAGCCTCAAAAAATATCCTATATTTTCATAAAGTTGTAGAATTTCCGAGACGTTTAATTACTATCCAAGATTTTTTGGTTTCAGGTTTCAGGTGTCAGGTGTCAGCTAATTCGTTTCTTACTCCTGACACCTGACACCTGAAATCTGACACCTGAAAACCGGAAAAACTTCACACTACCTGTTGCTTACCCTTTCTATTTCATCAACAATGGTGCGACTGAGGGTGGCTATCGCCCGGCTCTGGGCCGCAACCAGTGCGTCATAGGTTTCGGCGGATATGGGCTCTTGGATACGGGTATGCTTCATCACGGGTTCATCTGCGTCTTTTTGATGCCATACCGACCAGGTTACATTCAACACAACATGGCCCCCGAGTTGGCCCTCAAACTGCTCCACCTTCAGCGGAATACGATAAGTCGGGGAAAACCGGTCTGTCCAGGGATATGCGGCCACCCGATCCGCAGGTAGAAGCATGGAAATGTTTTTGGCCAAAACCCGTAAAAAATCTTCCGAAAACGAGCCGGCCCATCGATGGAATTCGGAGACTTGCACACGGTTTTGGCTTTTTCGGGTCACGATCTGAGGCCGGTCAAGAAATCTTGGAAATTCCACCGGCCCCACACCGATGGCAAGGGTATCCCCGGAAACCGATTGAGAGCTATCCGGCTGCATCTCGGAAAAGGGATTCAGAGTATAATATCTCACCGCAGGGGTGGTACTGCATGACGCCAGTAAAAACACCATCAGGGAAAATACCCGGCCCATGTTTCCAAAACCTGCTCTATTTTTCATTGTGCTTTTCCTTTCCAAAAACCAGGGACTCGGGATGTCGTCCCAGGTAATCCGCCAGTACGCTGATATTCCGGGCCGCGTCGGCCAGCTCTGTCAGAACGCGTTTCAGTTCGTGACCCGTGGGAGACTCGGCACTCAGCAGCCTGTCCAGCTTCATCAGGGTGGTTTGGGATCGCTCCAACGTGTCGGTGGCCGCAGGGGCAACCGTCTCGTCCAGATTTTGCATGAGCTTGACCAACTGTTCGGTGGACGTGTTCAAGTGCGCCAGGGTCTCCCGGAGGTCTTTGCCGATCTCCTCCAGGGGAAGTTTTTCCAGCCGGTCTACAATGCGGGTGATGCCTCTGGTGATCTCTTCTATGGGTGTGGGAATGGTGGGTATTTCCGGATATTTTCCCCCGTATACGATCTTGCGGGCCGGTTCATCCGGATACATGTCCACATCAATGTAAAGCTGTCCGGTCAAGAGATTCCCCTGCTTGAGCTGCGCTCTGAGCCCCTTTTCCACAAGGAGTTCGGTTCTGCGCTCTCTGGCAATGGTTTTCCTGCCGGTCCAGGCGATCCTCTCCGGTTCTATCTCAATAGCCACAGGGATTCGAAAGGCCATGGCATCATGATCAAACTCCAGATTTATATCAATCACTTCTCCAATCCTGATGCCTTTGAATTTTACCGGTGCGCCCACGGAAAGGCCTCCCACCGAACCTTGAAAGCGTAACAGCCAGCGGGTCTTTTTGACATACGTTTTCTTGTAGATATCCTCCCGTCTGTCATACAACCGAAAGATCTCATCCTCCCGGGCGACCGGACCAGGATCCGGATCCATGGGGGTCTCAAAAGCAATCCCTCCGATCATCAGGGTCACAAAGGATTCCGTGCTCACTTTGATTCCGCCGGCATCAACGGATACGTCCAGCCCTCCCGCATTCCAAAACCGCGTATTTTTATGCACGAGCTCATGATGGGGCGCATGAATAAAAATCTTGATATCAACGGATTGTCCGTCTTTATCCATTTCGTATGCCACAACCTGGCCCACCGGAATCTGACGGAAATATACAGGCTTGCCGATATCCAGGGAACCCAGTCTTTCCGCTTTGAGCATAAAATGGCGACCGGGCAGATCCGTGGTGACGATGGGGGGCGTTTCCAACCCCTTGAAGGACCGGGCTTCTTTTCCGGGTTTTCCCGGATCCATGCCGATGTATGCCCCGGAAAACAGGGTGCCAAGACCGGAAACCCCGCCGCCGGCCACCCGGGCCCGTACCACCCAAAAGCGGGTGTTTTCCGACAAATAGTCTTTGGCATCTTTCGTCAACTGGGCTTTTACCATAACTTGGGACAGATCCGGACTGAGACGGATTTCCTCCACTTGACCCACTTCCACGTCTTTGAATTTGATCTTGGTTTTACCGGCTTCCAGCCCTTCGGCGCTTTGAAAGGTGATCGTGATGGTGGGGCCTTTTTCGGTAACGGTCTTGTACGCCAGCCAGCCGCCGATCAAAAGAGCGACCAGAGGCACGATCCAGACAATGGAAATGCTTTTTTTGGGTTTAACAACAGCCCGGGCCACACCCGGAGCACCGGTTTCTTCCCTTTGCTGTTCATTCATTTTTATTCTCCATTTGATCCCAGATGAGCCTGGAATCAAAACTCATGGCCGCGAACATGGTGGTGATCACCACGCCGCAAAAATAGACGGCTGCGGGGCCGGCTTCGATGCTTGCCAGAGCCCCTAAATTCACCAGGGCAACCAGGATGGTCACCACATACACATCCACCATGGACCAGCGGCCCACAACCTCCGTCATTCGATAGATTTTCGTGCGATCCACGGGTCGCCATCGGGATTTGCGCTGAACCGAAAAAGACAAATAACTGAGAGCCAAAAGCTTTATCAGCGGCACAAAGACACTGGCCACAAAGATGACCAGTGCAATGGGCCACATGCCCGAAGAAATAAAATAAATAACTCCGCTAATGATCGTATCGGCATGCTTTTTCCCCAAAGAGGTGACAACGGTGATCGGAAGCACGTTGGCCGGAATATAGAATACTGCCGCCGCCAGGATCAGTGCCCAGGTCCGCGCAATGCTGTCGGGCTTGCGCCGGTGAAGGTTCGTGCCGCATCTCGGGCAGGTCAGACCATGAGCCTCCTGGGAGGGTGAACAGCACAGGAGATGGCAGATATGACAGGCAATGGGGTGGGTCCGTGCAACGGGGATGCCGCGGGTACTCTCACGGATTTTTATTCTTTCCCACACCGAATGGGAATCCAATACCGCCAGGGAGGCGGTCAAAACAAAAGTCAAGGCCATGAATGCAAAGACCGCGATACCCGGTACGATGGTTGCCATTTTAGCCAGTTTTACAATGGAAACCAGAATACCCAGCATGAAGACTTCCATCATGGCCCACGGTCTCAGGAATTGGATGAACCGAAACACTTCCCTTAATTTCCAGGGAATCCGGTTCAGCCTGATCGGTACCAGAACATACAGCAACCCCATCATTTGTAGCGCAGGCATAACAATGGTCGTCAACAGTACCACGGTTGCCAGGATCCACATCCCCTGATGATAAAGCTCCCGGACACCGGTGATCAACAGGATCTCGTGGACCTGGGCCTGGAGTTTGAAACCCAGGAACGGAAACGCGTTGGCCACCACAAACAGGATAAGCCCAGCCACCGTCAACGCCAGTGTACGATCTAAACTATCGGGTTTGTGCTGGTGCAACACCGCACCGCACCGGGAACACTTTGCTATGCTTCCTTCGGGCACAGCATCAACCCGATGAATTAAATCACAGTCGTGGCAGGCGATTAGCGACATGACTCCTTCTCTTAATACTTCTCTTTCAAAAGATCATTTTTGGCTTTGTTATATTCTTTTTCAGTAATGATACCGTCTTTGTAGGCTTTATCCGGATCAGTTAATTCTTGACCCAATGTGGTCTGTTTGGCTTTGATTTCGGCGCCCCTGCCGCCACATCCGATAAAGCCGGCTCCGGAAAATAGAAGGATGATTGCTACCCAAACTCTTATAAACTTCATTCCAAGATCGCCTCCTCGACCACGGGCAGGTTTTCCTTGGTGCCGGGAATCGCGATCAAAATGTTTGGACGGCGCGCACGCACATACAGATCCTTAACCGCATTGAGGGTGTTAATCGTATCATAGGCAGAAAGGGCGATACATTCAGGGATACCCATCCGTCAATTCCATGGGTTTGATCATAGCCTTCAGCCAAAAAACGTTTCGGACCCATTCCCTTTTCCACGAGATGGCCCATCACGTGTTTTTTTTCGGGAAGCTCACAATTTCATCTATTGACCCATCAACTTCTTGAGTCCGGTGCCAATGCCCTCAGTGGTTTTTTGAATCATGCTCTTTTTGTCTTCTGATTTCTCGGCTTCAGATTTTTGATACTCTTTTTCAGCGGCTTCAATAACGGCAACACATGGGTTTTTATTACCAAATTGGCCGTTAGCCAGAATTGCGGCAACACCAAAAGGTCCAAACAAAGCCACGCCGCCGACGGCCTTTCCCAGGGTAATGATTGATCCGGTGGGATCGATGGATAGAGAAGGCTTGGAAAGGGTTCCCCTGAATTTAAGTGGTTTTGTCAACTCACCCAAACTCAGGCTGAGTTTGGCCAGACCAGTGATGCCGACCCCTTTTTGGGGTATCGGATTGAATAACAGATCAATTTCCTCTGTCTTGAAATCGATTTTACCGTTTCCGAACACACGAACCTGAGGGGTATCCAATACCAGTGCACTGCTTTGCGCCAGTCCGTTTTTAATGTCAAATCCGCCGGCAAAGCAGTTGATTTTGGTGTATTTTTCCTCTTTTTTCAAGGGGTTGAGCAGTTGCAAAAGCCCGGAACTCAGATCGGATCCCAGGAGTTTGACGGCGTTTTGGTTAATTCTCCCCTCACCCATAACCACCATGGTTTTACCGTTCAAACCGGACATAAGTTCCGCTATGGAGTTTCCCCGGCCCTCTATGTCGAGTTTCATATCCACATTGCCATGGAGCGAGTCACTAATACCCATCTTTTCCAGCATACTACCGAGCTCGTACTGATCGATTCTGAGTGCCGTAGCCACTTGTGCACCCTTGCCCTGTAGATGAAGGTCAAAATGGCCATCAAGGGTTCCGCCGCCAGTAACCAGTTTAAGGGGGTTTACGGACAGGTGCCCGTTTTCAAGAACCATGCGCGCGGTAAAGTCACTAAGAAACAATGCGGTCAACAAGAGTTGTTTTGCTTTAAGTTCAATTTCTGCGTCCACCTGCTTTAACATTTCCAAAGGCAAAGGGGTGTCGGGAAAGACTTTGTCTTTTCTGGCGGAAAGGTTGTCAGAGCCCTTTTCCGGCTCGCCGGGTTCGCTGCCTTTTTTTGGCAACAGGGGACGCAAATCCAGTTTTTGTGAGCACAAATCCGCTGTTATCCGTGGCTTTTTACCTTCAAGGTTTATTTCTATCGATCCATTAAGATCATTCTCTTGGATGAATGCCTTAAAGTCGGAAATGCTGTAAGATTTTGCCGAAAGGGCCACGGCATTGCCCGAAACGGAAAAAGGGCCGTTCAAAGACATGGGCTTACCGGTAATCTTTTCCAGATTTGCAATATCTTTGCCCTGAATATCAAAGCTAAGATTCATTCCCTTTATGGTTGTGATATTCTCAACAGTGCCCATAAATCTTGTTTTGACCGTTTCTTCAGTACCTGCCTTGAGGTCAAGATTCGTCAGTCCCAGCCTGCCGTCGGGGTCAACGAGTTTGCCGCTTACGTCAAAAGGACCGAATTCCGGTATATACGTTATGTTATACTGCTTTAGAATATCAGGAATGGAAGGACCGGTTCCCGTAACCGTGAGAGCAAGTCCTTTACCCCTTATAAGATCCCGGATTGAACCCGTCACCCGTGCCCGAACCCCGTCGTCTTCCCCGCCTACCTTGAGATCCAGATCCGACAGTCCCAGCCTGCCGTCAGGGTCCGTGAGTTTGCCCCTCACCTCAAAAGGACCGAATTCCGGTATATACGTTATGTTATACTGCTTTAGAATATCAGGAATGGAAGGACCGGTTCCCGTAACCGTGAGAGCAAGTCCTTTACCCCTTATAAGATCCCGGATTGAACCCGTCACCCGTGCCCGAACCCCGTCGTCTTCCCCGCCTACCTTGAGATCCAGATCCGACAGTCCCAGCCTGCCGTCAGGGTCCGTGAGTTTGCCCCTCACCTCAAAAGGACCGAATTCCGGTATATACGTTATGTTAAACAGCTTCAAAATCTCGGGGATGGAACGTCCGGTTCCCGTAACCGCGGTAGCGAGTCCTTTGCCTTTTATGGGATCTCTTGCGACACCGTCAATCGTAACCGTTGAACCGGCAATTTGGGATGTCGCATGAACCGCCCATGCCTTATCGGGATCGGTGAACGCGGTCAAAGAGCCCAGGGTTGCTTTAACCCGGAAAGGCTTGCTGTTGTAGCCTCCGTCGAGATTCAACGCAATAAGCCCGTCAGCCCCCGCAGAAGCGGTTGCTTTTTCCAGATTCACCGTATAGGTCCGGCCGGATTGTCCGCCGTTATATGTAAAATGACCTTTTTCGATCCGAATGTCATTAAAGGCCAGCGCAGATAAAATTGATTTGCCATTTGACAGTGCTTGTTCTTTCGGTGTTAAAACCTCCTTGTTTCTGAGGGTTTCAAATTCAATATTTGATTTCCCGGCCCTGTTGGTCTCAATCAGGATGTCAGGATCAATCAAAATCAGCCGTTTGAAAAGGATAATTCTTCTAAAAAGAGGGAGAACAGCCAATTTGATCTCCAAACGTCTGATTTTGGCCAGCTCAGGTCGTGACCCCCATGACACATTCTGGAAACTCACATCCTGTATAACCAAGGTCGGCGTTAAGCCGATTTCAAGCTCTATGTCTCCTCCCAGAAAAAGCTCACGGCCTGTGGTATCCTTAACCATCCGGGCAAGTTGAGGTTTCAAATCGTTGAAGTCATAACTTGACAAAATTGCATATATGGCTACGGTTACCGCAACAATAAGGAAAACGATAATACCAAGTATCCATTTCCATCTCATATATAGTTTGCTCCTCTAACCCGCATTTCT
>CAZIIV010000153.1:0-7086 GCA_964539365.1 uncultured Desulfobacteraceae bacterium
AACACTGACACCTTACGATTGAACTCAATAACCAACAATCTTGATTTACACCCTGCCTGATGGGTACTTTGTTATTGTATCAATGGAGATAAGCATTACCTTGACTTTAACGATTATGTTCCATATGGTTGATAAAATGAATTTAAAACATTTTATTGGTGTCGGGGCGGTTATGGCGGATGAAAAGACTAATATATTGATATCAAATATATCCGTTCCGAAAACTTACTCTTATCTATGAATATCCATTCATCAGAAGAAAAAGTCAAACCGTTTAGACTCGTCAAATACTTTAGTTTTACAAGCCTTACGGTAATATTTATTGGAACATTGATCCTCTCTTTACTCAACACGCACCTGGCAAGAACCATGCAGCAGAAAAAAAGTGAAGAATATGCTCATCTTCTGATAGAAAATTTGAACCATCAGGTCTTTTTACAGTTCATCATTCCTGTTGCACTGAAGTTCGGCAAGATTCAGCTCAGTAACAAAAAACAGTTTGAACGAATGGACAAGGTGGTCAGAAGCACCCTGCACAGCTTCAAGATCGATATGGTCAACATCTACGATGTAAATAATACAATCTCTTACAGTTTCGATCCATCGGTAATCGGCAAGGAAGATGCCGGAGGTAAAGGCTACCAGGATGCACTTTCAGGCAAGTCGACGTCAAAACTTTTTCAAAGGGGCAATTGGTTCGAGATATTATTAGGATTTTCGCAACACAGCAAATTAATTACTTTCGCACCCCTACGTGCGGAGCAACCGCTTTCCCGCATCTCCGGTCCGGTGCTGGGTGTTGTTGAAATCGTACAGGACTTAACAGATGAGTATAAAGCGATCTTCAGTTTTCAGATAAGAATTATCATTACCTGCACCCTAGTTATGGGCACCCTCTTTTTAGTGCTTTTGTTTGTCGTCAAAAGAGGCGAAGCAATAATCGAGAAGCGCGCTTTGGAAAGGATACGGCTGAAGGAACAGCTAAGTCGCGCAGAACACTTGTCTTCCCTGGGTGAAATGGTTGCGGGAATTTCTCATGAAATCCGTAATCCGCTGGGTATTATAATGAGTTCCTCCGAACTTTTAAAGAAAAAGATGGCCGACTACGATCCTTCAAATCCCATCCCAAACATAATCATTGAAGAATCTTCCCGATTAAATAATATCATAACAGACTTTTTGAATTTTGCGAAACCCAGAACCCCACATTTGGTACCGTGTAAACTTGAAGATATTATACAAAAAAACATAAGTTTTCTCGAATCACAGATTAAAGAACAAGGATATACGGTTGATAAACATTGTGATAATAACCTTCCTGAAATAACAGCCGATCCTGATATGCTGTACCAAGCATTTTTGAATATTTTGATTAATGCCATGCAGGCAATGCCACAAGGCGGTAAAATTAACATAAAAATCTGTTCGAGTGATAATTCTGTGGAAATATCCTTCGAAGATCAAGGGGAAGGTATCCCGGAGGATGTTTTGGAAAAAATATGGGATCCTTTTTTTACGACCAAGTCAAAAGGTACCGGACTGGGACTCGGTATTGTTAAAAACATTATCGAATCTCACGGCGGAAGTGTCCAGATTGCCAACGGTTCGCTATGCGGTACTATAGTGACCGTAAAAATACCCATAGAGCAGGGAGTATAATCATGGAGACGGTCCTGATTGTAGATGATGAAAAAAATTACCCGCTTATCTTAGGTGCGGTTCTTGAAGAAGAAGGTTTTGAGACCTTTACCGCCAACAGTGGGCCTGAAGCCCTCGAAATACTGAAAAATACCGATGTAGACCTAGTCCTCACCGATATGAAAATGCCTTCCATGGACGGTATTGAACTTTTGGAAAGAATCAAGGCCAAAGATGAAGAGCTCCCGGTTATTATGATGACGGCTCACGGTACCGTGGATAAGGCAGTGGAGGCTATGCAAAAAGGTGCTTACAGCTATATCCTCAAACCTTTCGACAACGACAGATTGATTCTTTATGTGAATAAAGCCATTTCTATGTATCGGGTGATCAAAGAAAACCGGCGACTGAGAAATGCTGCGGAATTGCAATATAGTTTTGGAAACATCATCGGAAAAAGCAAGGTGATGCAAGATCTTTTTGAAACCATAAGGAAAGTCGCGCCCACCACAACCACTGTTTTGATTGAAGGTGAAAGCGGCACCGGAAAGGAGCTGGTTGCAAAATCCATTCATTTTAACAGCCTGCGGCGTGATAAGCCATTTGTTGCTGTGAATTGCAGCGCGCTTGCCGAGACCCTCCTTGAAAGCGAACTTTTTGGCCATGAAAAAGGGGCGTTCACCGGGGCCGTGGCCATGAAGAAAGGCCGTTTTGAACTGGCCGATGGCGGGACCTTGTTTCTTGATGAAATCGGTGAACTCTCACAAAATCTCCAGGTAAAACTGTTGCGGGTGCTTCAGGAAAAGATTTTTGAAAGAGTTGGGGGGGTTAAGCCCATATCCGTCGATATTCGTATTGTTGCTGCAACAAACAAAAATCTCAAAGAAGAGATGGAACAAGGAAGATTCAGAGAAGACCTCTATTATCGATTAAATGTGGTCCATATTGTTCTTCCCCTTTTAAGGGAGCGTCAGGAGGATATTCTCCCGCTTGCGGAGCATATTATAAATAAATATAGAGAGGAACGAAAATTTGCAGATCCAATAACCGGTATCGACCAGGAAGTTGAACGTCTTTTTTATGATTATAGTTGGCCGGGTAATGTCCGTGAACTCGAAAATGTTATTGAACGGGCTATGATTATGTGCCAAAGCAACCATATTAAAATATTAGACCTTCCCAAAGAATTTAAGGAAAATGTTTACAATACATTGCACATTGAAGGAATACCTGCCAGCGCAAAATTAGATGAAGTCCTTACAATGATAGAGAAAGAAATGATTATCAGAGCGTTGAAATTGACAAACAACGTTCAATCTCAGGCTGCGGAGCTACTCGGCATTGGTAAAAGCGGACTCAACTGGAAGCTTAAAAAATTTAAATTGAATATAGGTACCAAATGAACGGATTATGTTGTTGTTTTTGACAGTCCTGTACGGTCCGGGTTAAAAATTTGAACAAGGATACAATTCTATTATTCTTTTTTAGATTAAGGGGTTACACAGATAGGCTTTTGTCCGGTTCAATTATTTGAACCATAAGGATTTGGGAATATTTCTTTTAGGATTAATAATTTATGTAATTTTACCCATAAAGACGGTTCAAAAATATGAACTATTTAGGATTTGCAGGAAAGTATACCGGAATAAACGGAGGTAGATATTTTAAATACGTTATATTGTAACCTTTTGATATTTATCTATTATTAGATATAAAAAAAATTGTCGCGTCAAATTGCATATAATGGCAAGCAAATTGCATAAACAATTTTCAACCTAATAATTTCTTCATCTGTTTTCTTCCTTAATGACTAATCGGAAGTGTTCCGATTAGTCATTTTTTTTTGACACACGCCTATCCCGATACTCTTTCCTTTACAAGCTCAATGTACATGGACCCCGAATGATCAGATATGATCTGCTTAAAGGCAGATGTACTCTTCTCATGATCACCCGTGGCGGCATAAATTTCTCCTAAGTTGAAAAGAGCTTCATCTTTGATGGTGTAATCAGGATCTGAAGCAATGATTTCAAAATATTTGGCTGCTGTGCTATAATTTTTTTTCGCTTTGTAGGCGTAGCCCAATCCGTTTAAAATTAAATTTTTTATAAACAGTTCGTCATTAAAATTTATAAGGGATTTCTTGTAAAGCTCTATGGCCTTATCATAATCTTTAGCGTCGTAACATATGTTGGCATAAATAAAACCCGCCAGTTTGCCCCCGGCTCTGTTTGAATATTTATCCATAATAAGCTGAAAATTCTTTTCCACATCAAGATAAGCTGTTTCCGGAGTGCCGGCTTTTAGTTTTGTCTGATATTTGACGATTTCCTGCTGGAGCAAAGCAAAGGCTTTATTTTCGGATTTTTTTATAACGTAGACTCTTCCCATAATCACGATAATCACGACAACCATAACTCCCAATGCGCTTGAAAAAATAAGCTTATATTCAGAGATCCACCCGAATACTTTTGTCCATAAGCTTATAAACTCATCGGGTTCATTCAGGTCTCTTTTTCGGGATCGGGATACCCTTTTTTTTGCCATGATTCCTCCAATAATTTTTTTATTCTCTGCCAACCTTGTTCCGGGATGTTTGCTCCTATCACCTGGCACACCTCATAACCACATGCTGATCCGAGCTTCGCGCATTGTTCAAGGCTATAGCCGTTAACCAGTCCAAACAGAAAGCCCGATGCCCATAAGTCTCCGGCTCCTGTAGTATCAACAGCAGTGTCCGATACCATGGGTTCGATCTTTATAATTTTGTCGCCATGGGCAATGTAACTTCCCCGTTCTCCCACCTTAAGTGCCGCGATATACGCATGTTCCGCAAGAGAGCCGGCCGCTTTTATTTCATCCGAATATCCGGTAAATGCCAGGGCTTCATCCTCATTGGCAAGCAGAATATCAACAAAATCTTTGACAATTTTTTTTAAAAGGATTTTGGACTCCTCAACAACCGTAAAACTGGCAAGGTCGAGAGATACCAGGGCTCCGGCTTCTTTTGCGGCGGTTAAGGCTGCGAGTATCAGATCCTCATTAAAAAGAAGATAGCCTTCGATATGTACAATTGCCGCATTCTCAAAGCATTTTTTAGTGATTTCTTCGGGTTGTGTTTCTGAAGATGCTCCAAGGAATGTAAACATGGAACGCTGTGCATCGTGCGTGATAATGGAAAGGACTCTTCCGGTGAATGAAGATGACGTAAAAAGCACCGGATCGACATTGTTTTTTCTTAAATTTGTTTCAAAAAAATCGCCCAGTTCACCTTTGCCTCTTTTGCCGACAAAGCGGGCATGTCCACCGAGTTTACCAATACCTATAACCGTGTTGCAGGCAGACCCTCCCGGAACCATAGTGGGTTTCTTGGATGCTCGTGACATTGTGAGCTCGATGAACTCTTTGTCGACATATTTCATCCCGCCTTTTATGGCGCCGGTTTTCTGCAGAAAATCATCGTCTTCACGGGCAAGTATATCCACAAGAGCCGATCCGACTCCCACAACGAGCTTTCTGTGCTTTAATTTCTGACCGAGAAACATATTCCATCTCTTTTGCCCAGCCCGCCCCGTAGCTCCCCGTTAAAATACCCGGACAGGCCGGCAGATTTTACCAGACCAGCGAATTATAAATCCAACCTTTATCCCCGTCAGCATGCTCGATATAAGTCCAGCATCCTTGGTATTTTATAACCTTAAACGGAACTCCTTTTTCAACCGTGAACGCTATCGAAAAACCGGTGCCCGGACCGGATCGAATATTGCATTTTTCCTTCTTTGTAATAATCGTTGGAATGTTACTGACAAGCGATTTATGAATCCAGCCCTCATCTCCCTCAAAATCTCGAAAATGATACCATTGTCCGGACTTTTTAACTACATTCAAAGGATAGTATTTTTCGACTTCCCATAAAATATCGGTATCTTCCCCGGGTCCGGACCGTACATTGGCCACCGAAACCGAAACAGCCCATCGTTCGGCCCAAGCTTCGCTGCCGAATAGCAACAGCAGAGCCATTATCATCACTGTACAGGCTTTCATTTTTAAAGATTGCGCCTTTGTCGATTCCTTTAAACCTGTGTTTTTCTATACCCAACCCGTGAGCTGTTCTTGCGAAAAAAATTAATGGAATTCTTTATCAGAAATCCGGGCCAAACAGGTTACAGAAACATAAACCTGCGTTTTCGGCTGTCCAGTCGTTCAATCCCTTCTTCCCTTGCTTCCTGCAAAGCCGTTTTATAATCCTTTTGTGATAGATAAACGGAGAGTTCCTTTATTTCTGTAGCCCTGCCGCAGGGCCTGTACTGGGGCATTATATTTACATAAGTATGGGGCGAAATTTTATTTGCGATAAATCTCATTATTTCACGTGTCCCCGCAAGTCCATGGGGTAGAACAAGATGCCTTACCAAAAGTCCCCGCCGGGCAATACCCGATTCATCGATAATGAGATCACCGACCTGCCGGTGCATCTCAATCAGCGCCTTTCGGGCCACTTCCGGGTAATCTTTGGCGCTACAGATGGTTTCTGCGATTTCAGGATCCCAGAATTTAAAATCCGGCATATAGATGTCAAACACACCTTCAAGCAGTTTCAGGGTTTCCACACGGTCGTATCCCCCGGTGTTATATACCAGGGGAACCGAAAGACCGTTATCCACCGCGATTTCTACTGCGGAAAGGATTTGTGGCACGACATGGGATGAAGTAACGAAATTGATGTTGTGGCATCCGATTTTTTGTAAATTCAGCATGATATCGGCAAGTTTTTTATTGGATACCTGCTCCCCATGACCCAGGTGGCTGATGTCGTAATTCTGGCAGAAGATGCACAACAGATTGCAGTGGGTAAAAAAAATGGTGCCGGATCCATGGGTGCCGACCAGAGGGTCCTCTTCTCCAAAATGAGAATTAAAGCTTGAAACATACGCTTTTTCACCTGTTTTGCATATACCGGTCTCACCGGTCAGACGATCGACCTTGCATCTTCTGGGACAAAGGGTGCAGGACTTCAAAATTTCATAAGCTTTCTCAATCTTTTCCGAAATCAGTCCCTTTTCAAAAGTTTCGATATAGGCAGGTTTAAAAAGCGGCATATTTTGTAGGCTCCTGCTGGGATGATTAAAATTGCCCATAATATGGTTTTAAAAAATATCCCATATTTATTTTGCCCTGAAAAACCTGGTCCTTCCCCGCGATGCGGGATCTTCGATGGGCCATGCCTGTCCCGCATTGCGGGAGTTAGAGAAGATGGCTTTGCCTTGGAGTTTTGTGTCTAAAATCACAAATCCCAAGCACCAAATTACAAATAAATTACAAATCACAAATTCAAAACCGGTTCAACGCGCAGGGCAGGTACTTGCGTCGCGTGAGCGATTGTTTTTTTTGTTTGGTATTTTGAATTTCGGTCATTGTTATTTGCCTGCCCTGTTAAATAAATCATAG
>CAZIIV010000154.1:0-1626 GCA_964539365.1 uncultured Desulfobacteraceae bacterium
ACATCTTCAAATTGGCCATCATTTATTTTTCCATCTTCAACCCATTGATATGAGGTTTGCATCCAGATGCCGATCTCCCCTTTGGTCTGTTCGTCAAGTTCCATCTTGAATCCTGCCCGGCAGGGGCTTAGCATTCCGAAGACAAAAAACAACACCATCACCATCCCGGCCAACACCACTGATTTCTTCATTTTTACTCCTCCTTTGATCTGATAAAAATTGATAGAAAACTAACACTGCACGGCTGCTATCCAACCCATATGTTGGTTCCGCAAGAGGCAAGAGGAACCGAACCTCCTCTCCGTTTTTCAGACGCGGCCGGCGGTTTTAAAGACCGCGGGGGCCCCGGCGCCATTGCCCCTCAATACTTTGAAAACGGGATTCGTCAGGGGTTGATCGAATGATAAATGTAAGAAATGCTCACTGAATAAAAATGGACGTGATTTTTCGGCCAAACCCTGTGCCTACCGAACCCGGGCAGAAGTTATATCGTACGCTCACGTAAAGCCGAAAAATGGATACATGCAGATTTCCCTTGTGATTATATTTTTATGAAAATCTAATTATAAAGGATAATTCGATTTGTCAAACTGGATATTCCGATATTTAAGGGCGGTTTTCATAGAAAAAACCGATTCGTAAAACCGGGTAATAACCTTGAAACTTAAGAGTCTAAAGTTGTTACGTCATGCCGGACTTGATCCGGCATCCACAATTCATATAGTTCTGATAATGTTCTGTATTCCCGCCTAAATAAAAAACAAATGCATTTTAGGATAATTATGATCACAGAAAAATTGCTTGACAATCAACATTTGAAAGGCAATATTGAAAAGTAGAAAATTTAAATAATTCCTGAATAATATGATAATAAAGGAAATTAAAAATGTATGCCAAGGTTTCAAAAAAAGGTCAAGTAACCATACCCAAGGCCATCCGGGAAAAATTAAAAATCGAAAAACAAGGGGGGGTGTTGTTCCTGATTGAGGATGATGGAGTTAAGCTAAAAGGGGTTCCCGGCGAACAGGCGGACCGATTGGCGGGAAGCCTCAATAAATATGCAAAGAAATATGTACCGTTGGACAAAATCCGGCAAAAGATTAAAGGAAAAATTGCAGATGAGGCAGCCAAAGAAGGTCTATCTGGTTGATACCAATATCATTCTCAGACTTTTATTGGGAGATCATTCCGAGCTGAGTCCCAAGGCAACTGCGTTTATGTCGAAGGTCGAGAATGGAACAATAAAAGCTGAAATACTTGATGTCGTTACCGCTGAATGTGTCTATGTCATGGAAAAATTTTACCGGATTCCCAGAGAAAAAATTTCAGAAAAGCTCAGTAAAATTCTCAATTTTTCCGGTATCGTAAATTCAAACCGCTCTGAACTGCTCCAGGCCCTGCTGAAATTCCAAACTTCAAACACTGATATTGTCGATTGTATTCTCGCCGCCATTTCCTCTACTTCACGGGTCGTTGTTTCCTTTGACAAAGATATGCTGAAATTAAAAGCAGTCACTGAAACCTTATAAAATACCGGCAAATATTTTCATAAACCATGGATGTTAACAAGTTAGCAAAAAAATAAGGGTTTGTCCTTATCTGACAAAACGGTGTGATATAAAAAAG
>CAZIIV010000154.1:1726-7060 GCA_964539365.1 uncultured Desulfobacteraceae bacterium
ATTGATGCATTTGCCGGGCCAGGAAAACACATCTCCAAGAACACCGGAAGATTTGTTTCTGGAAGTCCTGAAAATGCTTTATTAGTCACTCCCCCTTTTCGAGAATATCAATTTAACACACATTGATTGGGTTATTGTAGGTGGAGAGTCCGGCCCTAACGCAAGGCCCATGTCTTCCTCATGGGTGAAAGATATTCGGAATCAATGTGTTGCCGCGAATGTGCCTTTTTTCTTCAAGCAATGGGGAGGGATTAACAAGAAAAAAGCAGGGCGAATGCTTGATGGTCGAACCTGGGATGAAATGCCTAAATTTTATCAAATAAACTGTTAAGCAAGCCAAACTCTTTAAGTTTTTTTCTTAAGCTGCTTTATGAAGACCGGGTTGTTTTGTCTATGTAATGTTGACAATCTCGTAAAAAGTTTCGAAATCGTTATGCCGGACTTGATCCGGCATCCAGAACTTATTGAATTCACTGGATTCCGACTGTAGTTTATCCCGTACTACCTCTGGATCGTGTCTAAAGGACCATTTTCGTTCTTAGAGGGCAAATGGTGATTCTGGACACGGATCTTGCCAAACTTTACGGCGTGACGACCAAGCGACTTAATGAACAGGTCAAGCGGAACCGTGAGCGTTTTCCCGAAGACTTCATGTTTCAGCTTACCCCGGAAGAAAGATCTGAGGTGGTCGCAAATTGCGACCACCTCTCAAAACTCAAGTTCTCTCCGGTGCTCCCATGCGCATTTACCGAACATGGTGCGATTATGGCTGCAAGCATACTCAACACGCCAAGGGCAATCGAAACCAGCGTCTTGGTAGTGAGGGCTTTTGTAAGACTCCGTAAACAGATAGATCTTAAGATGAGGTTCGGACCATGATCAAAGAAACGGAAAAGGATCGATTGAAAAAGGAATTTAAACGTCTTTTTAAAAACATGGATTTTGTCTGTGACAACTATCTCAATAAGGAAGGTGTGCCGGAAAAGGAGCAGGAAAGATTCGCCGACATATATCAACAGCTTGGGCAGGTCTGGGAATTCCTGGCCCTTCAATGCAAGCACTGGGATGGGTATAAAAAAAACAGGGAAAAGAAAGAGGTGTGCCGGATTTGCGGTACAGCAAAAGGGGCTGAAGAAAGCCACATCCTGCTGCAGGCCAAAAGCCCCAAGAAAGTAGGCAGAGCAGTGAATCCCAACTCCAGAAAGACTTTCCCTACCAAAAAAGAGGCACGGATCATAAAGGATTCAATCCGTTTTCATGGCGCTCTTATAGATGTGGATGTCCACAATTCATACAAATCCAATCTTTTCAAAGAACATGAAATCAATATCGCCGCAGAAAGAAACGTCACCTTAAAGGAAAGGGGCGTCGAATACACCATCGGTAAACACAGGATTGACCTGGACATCGAAAAGCCAAAGAAAAAAGGCTCCAAACCGCACTATGGCAACTTTGCCTTTGAACTGAGGAAAAAGGATCTGAAACATTTCCCGGTCATATTCAAATTCGACGATGATTTCAAGTTTCTGGGGTTGACAATTATAAGGTAAATGAAATGGAGAATGAGCTACTCGTTAATATCAAGGCAAGGCTCGCTGAGCTTGAGGAGCTTTTGCAGGAAATGGATTCTCACTGGGGGTATGAAGACCCCATTTACCGCTTCTACCATCATTCCTTCAAGGTCTACATGCTTCAGGATAAAACCAGAAAAATCGTTGACGCATTGAAAGACCTGGCGCCAAAGGGCAGATTATTTTGCAGGGAATTCGAGGAAATCATTAAAGCTGGTGCAGGCGGAAAGCATTTTGAACCGGATCATAACGTGAATTGGACAATGCATACCCGGCCGCTGGTTGAGGCATTTTTCCATGCCAAATTCTTCCTTGAGATGGTTGTAAAATATGGAAGGGAGTTGGAACAGCCGCCACATATGCTGCCTTCAGGTTGGGCCGCAGTATTATGCCTGTATGAACTGCGTTGATTCACCAGCATGGAAGGCAGGGGTTCTTAAGGATAGGCGGCTCATCCTGAGCCTGTCGAAGGGGAAGGCCGCCTGCCTATTCGTGCCCGCATGAAGGCAAGGGGAGTATTGTAGCTCCTCCTTTTTGCAAAGGAAGGTCGGGAGGGATTTACAGGGATGTGTGAGCTTAATGATGCCAGGATATTCAGTTGTGTCTTGGAAGACTGGTTTGTGTTCTCAGGCAGGCAGCGGGTGCATATTCCTGTGAGAGTCATAGAGGGCAAAAAGTGATTTTGGACGCGGATCTTGTCAAACTTTACGGCGTGACAACCAAACGGCTCAATCAGCAAGTGAACCGGAATCGAAACCGTTTTCCGGATGATTTCATTTTTCAGCTAACCTCAGAGGAAAAAACAGAGGTGGTTGCAAATTGTGACCACCTCTCAAAACTCAAGTTCTCTCCGGTGCTCCCATACGCATTTACCGAACATGGTGTGATTATGGCTGCAAGCGTACTCAACACGCCAAGGGCAATCGAAACCAGCGTCTTAGTGGTGAGGGCTTTTGTAAGGCTCCGTGAGATGGTGACAACTCACAGAGAATTGGCGAAAAAGCTCGCAGAGCTTGAACAGCGTTTCGAAGATCACGACAAAAAAATCCAGACTATCTTTGAGGCGATTCGGCAACTTATGACCCCACCGGGGAAACAGAGAAAGAAAATTGGATTTACGGTAAAGGAGAAACAAAAAGCTTACGAGAAAAAAAGAAAAAGATGAGAGAAATATCCGCTTTCAACCATTTAACTATTTAGCCAGAATACCAATTAA
Organism: uncultured Desulfobacteraceae bacterium; assembly: GCA_964539365.1. GTDB lineage: Bacteria > Desulfobacterota > Desulfobacteria > Desulfobacterales > UBA11574 > S5133MH16. Next base: position 4,514 of record CAZIIV010000154.1, read on the forward strand.
CGACAACTATTGTTTGTCCTTATCCGACAAAATGGTGTGATATAAACATCAAAATAGAATCTGTGCTCATCTGATTTAGTTTCAGATTTTTTTTCATTATTGCAAGATAATATCAACATGTATGCTGTCATAGGAAAAAACAGGCTCACCATCTCGGTGGCGGAATTTTACGCCATGCACTGGTATGAGCGCGATTATTTTCCCTCGCACAAAGAAAAATTCCCATTTGATTACGGCCAGCTTGAAATCGATATTCACAAAAATGGCCGCAAATACGTAACGGGTTTTACTTTGGCTACAATGAAACGACTTTTATCCGCCAAGGTGACCGGGCCTATGATTTGAAAACCAAACGCTGGCGCAAAATCCGGCTTGGGCAAAAGAAAAAAAGAGGGAAAAATTCATAACCTCAAAAGTTCCGAGAATCGACTGCGGATATCACAAATTGTGACATCTAAAACCAAAGATGCCATCGGTAATAGGGACGACATCATGACAGAACCCCAAAAAGCGCTGACCTTCAACCGACTTGTTAATTCCATTCGTCAAATTCATGATCAGATGGCCGCGCAGGCGGGCAAGGCTGTTAACATTAGCCTGACTTTGCGGAACTGGTTGATTGGAGCTTATATTGCCGAATATGAACTGTCCGGCGCGGATCGGGCTTCGTATGGGAAAAACCTGTTCAGTGAGCTTTCCATGGAACTGCGCAGGCACAAGATCAGCAATTCCGGGCGCAGGCAGTTGTACAACTATCTATCCTTTTACCGCGACTACCCTCAGATTGTGCGGACGATGCCCGCACAAATCCTCCACTTGCTTCCAAAAACCATCGACAGCGAAAAAGTGCGGACACTGTCCGCACAATTGAGCATTGCACCTGAAAAGCTCCTGGGTAAAATCTCTTACAGCCATTTCGAGCTGCTGGTCGCTTTTGAAGACGACCTCAAACGCGCTTTCTACGAAATCGAATGCATTCGTGGAAACTGGTCGGTGCGGGAACTGAAACGGCAGATCAACAGCCTTTATTACGAATGCTCCGGATTGTCGAAGGACAAAAAGAAACTGGCTGAGTTAGTGAAGGCTGGTGCGGAATCCAGCGAACCAAAACTAGATAGTGTCCATCCACGGAAATAACTTGTTGGAATAAATAAAAAAAGCGCATTTTATAGTGGACATCCATCTGAAAAATACGAAGAAAATCATACTTTTGCCTGATTGTAAATTGATTTATAGTATGATAGAAGATGCTTTCGGGGAATAAAAGCGGACTTCGACATCGTATGCGACGCTGCTTCTGATCCTATCCTGATATGGTATTTTTGAGCGCGCCGGTCCTGCTTCTCACTCCGATATTTGATCCGATTTTTTCTCCTGCTTTTGTATATTTTTTTCTCTGGTTTGTTCTTATCTGACAAAATGGTGTGCTACAAAAAGCGAAAACAGAGGATTTGACCTCTTTCTTTTTAATCGGAAAACATCATGCAACTCGTCATCAACAGTCCCGGACCTTTTATAACTCAGAAAAACGAATGCTTCAGGCTCACCCGCACTTCCCCATGCTTTCACAAAACATGGGGCGATTATGGCCCCAAGTGCGAAAAAGAAAAATAAGGGGAGGTAAAGATTCGTAACCTCGAAAGTTCGGAGAATCGACCACGGATATGCACAAATTCACACTGTAACGAAAACTGTTGAAGTGAGGGAGGTTAAAGCTGATGGCAGACATTGTGCCCATGGAAAGGATTGCAAGTAAGATATATCTCATTCGCGAATTGAAAGTCATGTTGGACAGAGATCTGGCAGAGCTTTATAAAGTCGAAACCAGTCAGCTAAAAAGGGCCGTTAGAAGAAACATCGAGCGCTTTCCTTCTGATTTTATGCTTGAATTAACTCAAACAGAACTAGAAATTTGGAGATGCCAATTTGGCACCTCCAAAAGCGATAAAATGGGCCTGAGGTATAAGCCAATGGCTTTTACAGAACAAGGAGTTGCCATGCTTACTCAGTTAAACGCACAGATTGTTTAACCAGGGCTTTCCAGTGTTCCGAGAAATCAGCGAGGAGTCGATATGAATGAAGATGTGGTCCTTCCAGTTGAACGAATTGATAGTATTATTATCCTTGTGCGCGGACAAAAGGTGATTTTGGATCGCGATCTTGCACAACTGTATGGCGTTACAACTGGAAATTTGAATAAAGCCGTGAAACGCAACATTGACCGCTTTCCGAATGATTTTATGTTTCAACTGACACCGGAAGAGTATGAATCTCTAAGATTCCGATTTGGAATCTTTAAGAAAGGCCAACATTCGAAATACCTGCCGTATGCCTTCACAGAGCAGGGTGTCGCCATGCTGTCAAGTGTATTAAGAAGCAAGCGTGCTATTGAAGTAAATATTGCCATCATGCGAACTTTTATAAAACTTCGGGAAATGCTGGCGACACATAAAGAACTTGCTCTTAAACTTTCTGATTTAGAACAACGTTTGGAGAAACACGATGATCATATTCAGACTATATTCGAAGCTATTCGTCAAATGATGA
>CAZIIV010000155.1:0-6960 GCA_964539365.1 uncultured Desulfobacteraceae bacterium
ACATCCAACGTCCAACGTTGAACATCGAATAATGATGTCGCTTCGCTCCGCAATTAAATTTTATTTTGCCCTGAAAAACCTAATTCTTCCCCGCGATGCTGGATCTTCGATGGGCCAAGCCTGTCCCGCATTGCGGGAGTTAGAGATAGATGGCTCTGCCTTAGAAATTTGTGTCTAAAATCACAAATTCAAAACCGGTTCAACGCTCAGCGCAGGTGCTTGCGCCGCGTGAGCGATTGTTTTTATTGTTTGGGATTTTGAATTTCGGTCATTGTTATTTGCCTGCCCTGTTAAATAAATCATAGATTTAATGCGAAGCATTATTTAACAGGGTAAATTTTTTGGGATTTGTTATTTGGAATTTCAATAAGTCAATGAACTTTTAATAAAGCAAATCCCCTCTGGGGACAACCAAAGCCTGGTCCTTTGGGCCAGGCTTTTTTACTTTGTCCGGGAAAACTCTTTCATGAGAAGATAGAAAAAACCCACCAGAATCAAAATTACCACCGCTGTAATGAAGAATCCTAGTTCAAAGCCGATGTTCCGAATAATCGCCCCCATGGAGGCAGAGCTTAGCATCATCCCGAAATAGATGCAGGTATTATAGCCGCCCATTGCCAGTCCGCGGGATTCTGTAGGAACCACTTCAGCAATCAGGGCGCCCACGGAAGTAAAGGCCAACCCCATACTGGTTCCGAATGTAACGGCGAATGTCACAAAATGAACCGGAGTCGTAGATATTGCAAAACCCGCCATGGAAGCGGAGAATCCGATAAGTCCTATAACAACGAGGGTGCTGCGATTTGCAACCTTATCACTCAGATACCCGAAGGGAATCCGGGATACCGCATTGGAAAGGCCCTGTACGGCAAAAACAAGACCGATTTGCCATAGGGTGAGTCTCTGGTTTTGAGCGTGGAGAGGAAGAAAGGTGATAAACATTCCCAGAGCGAAACATCCCCCAAGAGTCACCAGCCAGCAACTCAGGAGCGGGCGATTTTTCATAAGCTCTCTGACAATGATCGAGGGTTTTCGCTTTTCGGGTCTGTCGGCAATAACCATATGGGTCGGGGGCAAGAAAAGCAGGACCGCCCAGAAAGTTAAAAAAATGATGGCGCCGGAAATAAGAAAAACCTGGAGAAATCCCCTGTGTTGGGCGACGAATCCCCCGACTGCGGGACCCAAGCTCATTGAAGTGTAAAGGGCCGTTGTATACCAGCCATATGAACGTCCGAGATGAGTGGACGGTGAAAAATCAGCCACAAAGGACATCATGGTCGGACCGAACGCAGCCAATCCCGCACCGAAAAAAAGATAGATCCACATAATGTGCATGGGAGTTTTGCTGAAATAGAGTGAAAATGAAGTCACGGACAGCACAATAAGACCCAGACAGGCAAAAAGTTTACGTCCGAAACGATCTGAGAGGATGCCCATGGGCAAGGACAGTATTCCTGCCATGAGCAAGAAAGCGGAATTGATGATTCCAACTTGAACCGTATCCGCTCCGATAGATCTTGCGTAAAGGGGTACCACGGGAAGACGCATGTTTGACCCCAAATAACCGCAAAAGGCGACCCCGCAGCAAATAAACAGCAAGGATGTATAAGACAGGGATCGCCACCTACTGTGCGTAACGGTTGTCATTCTTAAGGTTCCCGGTCAAATGTGACGCAACATGGTGATCGAACATCCTGTCAATACCCATTTCAAACTCACATGCGGCCGGTGAGGAGAGGTGCTCCGGCCAAAGCCTGTTGACAGTCGTTTCGCCGCCGTTCAACGGCAGCCAATTGGATTGATCGTTCAGTTCAGGTTTAATCAAAGTGAGATCGCGCCTTTTTTATGGCTTCATTCAGGGCTTGCCAGGCGGTATCCACTCCTTTTTTAATGTCTTTCCACGAGTCTTCACCCGCATGGTCGATTTGACTCAGCTTCTGCTTCATTTTTTCGCGATTTTTTTTAAAAAGGTCCATTTGTTCTTCAAATTTTGTCTTTACTTCGGTTTTGGCGTTTTGCGCTCTGCCTTCCAGCTTCTTGCGCTCAATTTGCCACTTATCGTTTAACTCATCGAATTTGGCTTTCATCTTCCTGGAATAGGAATCTTTGGTCTCCATAAGTTCCTCCGTTCGGAAAAGAGATTATGTGATGCCCTGGTCGAGTCACAACTCGATCGGGCGTTATGGGTTATCAGTGGATTTTAATCAGGAATATAGCGGATGTTGCGAATATTTGCAACCGTTTTTAAATAAATGCGAAAAGCGGTTTGATGATTCGAGTTATCGGGTTCCCCGAATACGGATGGTAGATACTTCCACCAAGGGCAGTGTATCTAAAACCGATTGCAATGTTAAGGTTTGATACTGATATATACTATGCATGGAATTGTCAACCCGACAATTTTGTAATTTCTCAATACCTCTGGTGTATTAAAAAATGTTGACAGCCAAAGTCAGATTCTATATAAACACCAGAAAACATACCGACCGGTCGGTATGTTTTTCCGTTCAAAAATAAGGTGTGAATACCATGACCTTGACCTTGAAAGAGAAAATTGTTCACGAATCCCTTCGCCAGTTTTCAACAAAAGGATTTTTAAATACGTCAATTACCGACATTCTGGAAGCCGTGGGAACCTCCAAAGGGGGCCTTTACAATCACTTTAAAAACAAAGAGGCTCTGTTTTTCGCCGCGTTAAGCGAAGCGAGAAAGATTTGGCGGCAAAGAAATCTTGAGGGGTTAAAGGAACTGGAACGGCCCGTGGAAAAAATTAAAAAGCTTCTTGAAAATTACCGTGACCGCTACTTGGCGGATTCGGAAAACTTTCCCGGCGGCTGTATTTTTGTTACTTTGGCGGTGGAATTAAACGACCAGCGGCCCCTTTTGGCTCGTGAGATGAACCAAGGGTTTTTGAGATTCAAGGGCATGTTGAAACGGCTGTTGGATCAGGAAAAAACTGAAGGAAATTTAAAAAACGGCATTGACACCCGGCAGGTTGCCGAGATGATTTTCTCGGGCATTCTGGGGGCCAGTGTCATGTATATTTCAGATAAATCCCGGATCACGTTGGATCGGAATATCCGTGCCCTGATTGAATATTTGGACATGATTACAAGTTAGGGGCTTCGCCCCAATTGGAATGGTGGAATGATGGAATAAGGGAATAATGGGGTCTGGGATAATGCGATGTTGTGTTAATGACAAAATATATTTTGAATTTAAAAAGGCAGAACCGGGAGTTTTTAATACAAAGGAGGTAAAGGTATGGATTTTTTATTGTCCCAAAGAGAAGAGCTTTTGAGAAAGTCGGTCAGGGAGTTTGCCGAGGCTGAAATACCATCCAAGATTGAAGCCATGGAAAAAACCGGTGATTTTCCGACAGAGCTGCTGGAGCCCATGGCCGGATTGGGAATAACCGGAATCATTGCTCCGCCGGAATACGGTGGGGTGGGGCTCGGTTATCTGGCCAGAACCATTGCCCTGGAAGAGCTGGGACGGGTGTGTGCGGCGATTCCCATGGGCATGCAGGTTCACCATATGGCAATTGCCGCGCTGAATGATTTCGGAACCGATGAACAGAAACAAAAATATATCCCGCCGTTGGCCAAAGGTGAAACCATGGGCGTTGTGGCGGTTACCGAACCTTCGGGAGGATCCGATCTCGTGGGAATGCAGGCAAGCGCAGAACTCAAAGGGAACAAATGGATTCTCAACGGCCGGAAATGTTTTATCACCAATTCGCACACGTCCGATTTCTGGGTTGTCATCGCGAAAACCGCCGAAGGCGCCAAGGGCCTGTCCGCGTTTATTGTTGAAAAGAATTTCCCCGGCGCCAAGACCGGTCGGGTTGAACACAAAATCGGACTTCGGGGTGCCAACACCGGAGAACTGGTCTTTGACAACTGCGAGATTCCCAAGGAAAATATTTTAGGTCAGGAAGGGGGCGGTCTGGCTGTAGCGTTAAAAACCGTCAGCGAGTCCGGAAGACCCGGTATGGCGGCGACGGCACTGGGTATTATCACCGCATGCCTCGAAGAAGCCGCAAAATTTGCCAGTGAACGAGTGCTTTATGGAAAACCCATCAGTTCTCTTCAGGCCATCAGTTTTTATCTGGCGGAGATCTATACGGAACTGGATATCTGCCGGCTGCTGTGCTACCGGGCAAGCTGGATGAAAGACCAAAATATGCGGTGCGACACTGAAAATGCCATGGCCAAATCCTATACCTGCGATGCCGCGGTGCGCTGTGCCCGTAAAGCGGTAGAAATTCACGGTTCTTACGGCATCTTGCAGGAGTACAAGGTTCAGCGATTATTGAGGGATGCCATGGTGACGGTGCCCGCCGGGGGAACCGGACAAATCGGCAAAGTCGTGTTGGCGAGAGCTGCACTGGCACCTTACAGAAAGAAAAAATAGGTGAAGGTTCCATGAAACGTGTGATTGTCTGTGTAAAGCCGGTTCCGGACCCAAATGCATGGGACCGGCTCCAAATGGATCCCGTATCCAAAACCCTGATCCGGGAAGGCATCTCCAGCGTCATCAATCCGTTGGACAAACATGCCGTTGAAGCGGCCCTGGAGATGAAAGACCGTTTCGACAGCGAAGTTATTCTGTTGTCCATGGCCCCCATTGACGCGCAGCCCGTATTGGGCGAAGTTCTGGCCATGGGTGCGGACCGGGCGGTTTTGATCTCGGATAAAGCCTTTGCCGGATCCGATACTCTGGCCACAGCCCGCATACTGGCTCAGGGCATTCGAAAGATCGGGGAATTCGACCTGATTTTTTGTGGTAATTTTACACTGGACGGCTCCACGGCTCAGGTTCCCTCCCAGGTGGCTGAATTTCTCGATATTCCCAATATTATGCATGTGTGTAACATGGAGATCCCGAACACTCAAAGCCTGCTGCTGACACAGAAGATTGAGCAGGGAACGGTCAAGCTTGAAGCCGAGCCGCCGTTGCTTCTCTCCTTTACAAAACAAGCCAATAAACCGCGGTATATCACTTTGATGGAGATACTGGCAGCCGAAAAACGGGAAGTCCTTATCTGGGACAATACAATTTTGAATATTGACGAAAGCCTCGTCGGTCTAAAAGGCTCTCCAACCCAAATGGCGGATCTTTTGCTGCAGCCAAAACAACGAAAAGGCATACGCCTAACCGGAGATCCCGAAGAAATTGCCCGGAAGCTGGCCGATAAAATTCACCAACTGGGAATTATTTGAAAAAAGGAATGAAACCATGAGACCGCAACATATTGGTGTATTTATCGAACAGCGAGGCGGTGTACTTCACGACGTGGGTCTGGAACTTCTCGGAAAAGCGCGTGAGCTGGCGGAGGTTTCCAAAGGAACGGTCAGCGCTTTTGTTTTGGGCCGGGATATTTCCGCACATTCCGACGATCTGATCGCCCACGGTGCGGACACGGTCCTGCTGGCCGACAGCCCTGTTCTGGAACCGTATCGACTACTGCCTTACACATGGATTCTGGCTCAAGCATGTGAAACCTGTGATCCGGATATTCTGCTGTTCGGAGCCACTTCTATGGGGATTGAACTGGCCCCCCGCCTGGCGGCCCGGCTCAAAACCGGTCTTTCCGCTCATTGCACGGACTTGCGACTGGATACGGAAGGTAAACTCCTTCAGATGGTACCGGGATGGGGCGGCGGAGTGGTGGCGACGATTCGGTGTCCCCGCCACCGTCCCCAGATGGCCACGGTCATGCCGGGAGTCATGAAAAAACTTATACCCATGGAGCGGTCCGGAAAATGCATTTATTTGGATGTGAGAGAAGATTTTCGATGGTCCGGTCCCAAAGTTTTGGAAGTACATATCGAGGAGCCCAAAGAGATGCCCCTGGAAAAGGCGGATGTGGTGGTGGCCGGGGGCTGGGGAATCGGCACCCCGGAAGGTTGGGCTGTTTTGCAGGATTTGGCCGCTTTGTTATGTGGTGCCGTGGGCGCAACACGACCGCCGGTGGATGAGGGCCGGGTGCCGGAGAGCCGGATGATCGGACAAAGCGGTAAAACGGTGAAACCCCGCCTCTACATGGCTATCGGGATTTCAGGAATGTCTCACCATGTGGTCGGCATGGATGAATCCGAGTGTATTGTGTCCGTCAATACAAATCCCAATGCAGCCATATTCGAAGTTTCGGATGTGGCCGTGGTGGGGGACTACAGGGAAATCCTTCCTCCGCTGCTCAAAGAAATTCGAGCAAGACTTCCTGAAGGTCGCAAGGATACGTGTGAACCTCCGCAATAACGCTTTAAAACGCATAGCTGCCTTCATTTAAAGGAATAACGCTCCACGACGGCGTGTATCTCTTTACAACCGACTGAAACTTGTGCTTAAGCACCCGTAAGCCCGGGCCGCGCCGGAGTTATTAAGAAAAAATTTACGTTAAATTATCCCATTGATTTTTTGTCATAAATTCATTCGTCCCGGTCTAACGCGTGCTAAAGCCCTTCAAACAGTCAGTCGGTTTCCAAGAGAAACACGCCATCGCTTCGCTGTACCGCAATCGAATTTATTTGATCTGATTTAAATTAAAAAAACTTGATAAAAAAAATCGGGTAAGTTATAAGCGGCATTTTCGTTACCCAAAAGCAAATCCATGGTTAACCAAATACAGTTGGGTGGAAATCAAGAGCGTTGGTAAACGCTGATGCCTTTCTATTGACAAACCGTGGCTCCGAAACTTTTTTCAGGTGTCAGGTGTCAGGTGTTAGCCTACAGGTTTCAGGGTTCAGGTGTCAGGTTTCATGGGGAAACAATGTGACCCATGGCAATTATATGGACGTGTAGGATCTTGAGGTCTACAAAAAGTTGTGTCGGTTACACATTGAATGCATTCGTATGTTGAATGGCCTCCTGACACCTGAAACCTGACACCTTACCCCTGCCACCTGAAACCAAATAGCCATGGCAATCTTAGCAAACAACAGTCTTGATTTACAC
>CAZIIV010000156.1:0-2834 GCA_964539365.1 uncultured Desulfobacteraceae bacterium
GCAATTTTAGTTTTTGCTTTGTCTTGAGATTGGATGAATGAATAAAGCCAGACATTTGTATCTATAAAATATGTCGAATCAAGCTGGGCTTTAAAGATTTTCATAAATTTCTTCTCTTGAAAACGGAGAAAAATCCTTTAACTTTATAGGGTTCTCTAACAGATCATCAATTATGTCAGCCTTAAATTCCTTTTGTTCCGATATTATAATAACCTTAACAGGATTGCTAATTTTTTGTTTATATTTCTTGGGGATCTGTATAATCCCATTTTTTGTTTTTGTCCTAAATTCAATGGCTTCCATAATATTCCACCTCCTGCAGATGCTTTTCAAATTATCCTAAAACACTCCTAATGCATTGTCAATAACCAAACATCCAGGAAAAGAACAGCGTAATCCGGGGTCGTGCTTTTGGGGCACGTCCATTGGAATATTGGTTGAGTTTAACGGAGAACGGGTTCGTCATTGGGGTCGTGCAGAACGTATACAGCTTAAATGATTTTTGTTTTTTTGAACCGTCCAGGTTATCTTGGCAAATGGTTGAATGGCCCCACAGGAATACGCTTTGCTGTTACTTCGTAAATTCCACGGGGTAAATTAATTCGTTGAATAGTCGATTAGTCTGAATTGATTAAATGGTCGAATAGTTGAATGGATGATTCGGTCTACGTAAGCCACTGAATGCTAATTACACCTTGTTTTTCAAGGGATGTGAATTCCGGATCGCCGGTTAAAAGAGGACAGTTCTTAATCATGGCCAAAGCCGCAGCAAAGGAGTCCGCATATGAAATAGGATATTTTGCTTTAAGACCGGCGGCTGTCAGGAGAAGTTCTTCGTCGATACGATCGATCGTCTTTATGGGCAACGCTTTAATTCTGGAGTATGCCAAGTCTGCTAAACTCCTACCCTGTTCTCTCAGTGTTATATAGTACACCTCACCGATATGAATCGCATGGATATATAATACAACGCCCCTATTCTTTGCTTGAGTGAGAATATGCTGAATCCGGTCGGAAAAGGATTCATTTTCGAGATATCCAATCACTGCATAGCTGTCAAAAACAAAGCTATTTTGACTTTCCAACTCTCTTATTCTCCTTCTGTTTCTCGCGTTTTTTTTCTTTCATATAGGCTTTCAATATTCCACAACCCTTTAGCATTCCTCGTGCAGCCACAATGGGATCTTCGGACTCGGGCACCATCAAAATACCCTGATCCTTTTCGATCCAACGAATCGCTGTGGCCGACCGTATCCCATATTTTTCCCTCAGTTTTTTGGGGATCACCACCTGTCCTTTGGACGTAACTTTTGATGATATGGTTTGCATTTTTTTTGCCTCAATAGTTTCAATTGATGGTGGATTTTAGATTATATTATATGTAAGAAATTGTCAACCATGTTTTCCTACAGCGACTCGCGGGGTACTTCTTTTCTTCGATAAATGCGACTTGAGATTCGGTGTCAAAGATTTGGGTTCAAAGCTTGAATTAAGATCGTCCCGGTAGAATACACCGCGTGTTGGTTAATTGGTTATATTGTTGAATAGGCAATTGGTTAGGATCGTTATTGTCGTTTAGTTCGTTGAGAACGTTGGGTTTGTTAAGATGAAATTCGGTGTCAAAGCCTGGATTGTGAATTAATTTTTTGTTTTCCCAAGTTCTCTTAAAATCTCCCTCGACTTCACTCTTTTATCTTCCACAGGTACAAGTTTTGCCATATCATGACCGCGTGAAGTAATTGTAATAATCTCTCCTTTTTGACCCTTTTTCAGATAGATGGACAGATTTTCTCTCAGTGTACTAAGTTTTTCCGGTGAGAGAATTGTTCTTGAGCCAGTCCGAAAAACCGGCCTCATCCATTTGGCCTGTCGCCAAGGCCAATACGGCGGCCACAGCTTCAGCTTCCGATGCCATCAATTCCCACCCGTTGAGATCAAGAAAAGCATAGGCGGCAAGAAAACCCACTCGTTTGTTACCATCCACAAAAGGATGGTTCTGAATAACGCCGAAAGCATAGGCAGCCGCGAGATCGAAAACGGATGGCTCCCCATAAGCCGCCTGGTTTTGCGGACGGGCAAGGGCGGATGACAACAGGCCAGCATCACGAATGCCAAGGCTTCCGCCGTGTTCGGCAATTTGTTCGCTGTGCATGGCAATAACGACATCCTCCTTGAGCCAACGCCACGTCATTTCCCGGCAAGTTCATGCAGCGTATTGCGGTATTTGGACATGCCGCGCCGTGCGGACTTCATTTGGGTCTCAAATTCCGGATCGTAAGGCGTAATCGCATACCCGTCAGGCGTTTCGGTTAAAAAAACGCTATCACCTTTCTTAACCTTGAGACGGACAACAGCTTCCTTTGGCAGGATAACGCCGGTTGAATTGCCGATTTGTGTTACAGTCGCACGCATATGCTCACCTCCGTTGTTATACCATACGTTATAACATTATCGGTTGTCTGTCAAGGTCTGACGCTAACGTCGTGCTGTACATCCTATGTACGTGGGGGGACATTCGGTAGTGTGGCTCTTGCGGATTTAATCTTTTCCATGCAAGCCCCATTCCACATCTTCACGAATAAATTTTTCCATCAGATCGGGGCGGTCTGTATCCAAAAAATGTCGTATGGCCTCAGAAAAAATGTCTTTTTCATCTCGAAACCATCCCTCTTTCACCAGCACCTGAGCCTTTTTATAAACTTGCTCAGGCACTTCGGTTTGTATCGTTTTCATAATTTATCCTCTAATCATGTAATGATATTTTTTGAATAATACTATAGTGCTTTGGTCTGTAAAAAACAAGTGATTCTTGGGGACGAGTGATTCTTGGGGAC
>CAZIIV010000156.1:2934-6936 GCA_964539365.1 uncultured Desulfobacteraceae bacterium
AGTGATTCTTGGGGACGAGTGATTCTTGGGGACATCCATTGTTTTATTATTACGGTCTCTTAAAAACAACGGTGTCAGACATCATTCTTGATGGTTGAGATCATTGAGATCGTCCCGATGAAATACGCTGCGCTGTCACTATGTGCCCCAGAGAAATGGTCTTCGAATTTCACAGGGTGAAAATTTCATCCCAGTACGATCTTCCGGACCTACCCCAGTACCATCTTCCGGAGCTACGGGGCAAACGGGACAGGCGGGATAAATTCGGATCGTTATGATGGTTATGCTGGTTTGTTAGATTTGATTTATTCGTTTACATTTTATTCAATAAATTGTAGATGGTAACTGATGAAAGATTATAAGTTTACATCCTATTTTGAAAAGGAAGTCCTTAGAAAACGATCATATTTAAAAAAAGAGTGGTGTATTCGTGTAGTTAACTCTCCCGTAAAGGTTGAAATACAAGAAAACAACCGATATCGTTTTTGGGCACAGATAAAGGAGCTAAATGATCGCTTCCTCCGGGTTGTAACACTTGAAGATAAGATTACGATACATAACGCTTTTTTAGACAGGAGGTTTAAGCCATGAGAATTGCATATTATCCGGATACCGATTCTTTGTATATCGATCTATCATCCAAAAAAAGTTCAGAAAGTACTGAAATTTCACCAGGGGTCGTTCTGGATTATGATTCAGATGGAAATCTTGTGGGCATTGATATTGATAATGCCAGCAAAAAAATGGATTTAAAAGAATTAGTGCTCAGCAAACTACCTGTAAATACACAAACAATTGCTGCATAGTTTACTGCAGATACAAAAGAACATTATAATAAATCTTCTTTGCAATTTGTAAGACTTCATCAGCTTCTTCTTGTGAAGTCAAAAATGGGATGTCCATTGGATTATTGGTTTGATCTTCTGCAGTCTCTCGCAAGGCTCGCAGGGATAACGGGTTTCAAATACCTTTTTGTTTTCCGCCCTCTCTGTGTGCTCTGTGTGCTCCGTGAGATTATAAATGAGCCCCCGTGAAATAGTTCCCTTGATTCCAATGGGCCGGCGAGGTAAACCCCGGTTAAATTCGCCCCAGTATGATCTCCCGGACCTACGGGGTAAACTATGTTTGGCTTTTATGAAGCATTTAACGGGGTGAACATTATGGATTAAATAAATGGATGAATAGCCCAGGATCGATAACTGTCGATTGTGCTCTGATGGGCAACTTCAAAAAGACCTTTTTTTTGCTCGACGGCACCGGTAAACGCACCTTTTTCATGGCCGAAAAGCTCGCTCTCCAGAACTCCGGGAGAAAATTCATTGCAGCCCACCGCAAAAAACGGCCTGGATTTTCTGTCGCTCAATTCGTGAATGGAGCTGGCAACCAGTTCTTTTCCCGTCCCTGTCTCTCCGGAAATCAAAACCGTAACCGGCAAAAGGGCAACCTCCTTTATGGATTGAACCACCTGTTTGATTTGCTGTGACCGCCCGATCACGGGCGGAGCTGCTTTTAACCCGAATGCTTTTTCTTTTTTCAGCAGGGCGATTTCTCTAAACATCTCCCGTTTGGCCAGGGCTTCCCGAACGGTGGCCCAAAACAGATCCAGTTTGTCATCCATGGGTTTTTCGAAATAATGGAAGGCCCCCGCTTTGACCGCCCGGATCGCTTCCTCCGTGGAACCGAATGCCGTGATCAAAATCACGGGAATGTCCGGGTACAGGTCCTGAACCGTTGTAAACAGTTGGATACCCGTCATCTCCGGCATCTGAACATCTGAGATAATCAGATCGAATGATTCATTGCTTAAAATCTCGACGGCATGTTTGGCTGAGGTGGCAGGGGTAATATGAAACTCGCCGGTTTGGGGAAGACAAAGAAAAAGTTCCAGAAAAGCTTCGTTATCATCTATGATGAGAATCTTGGGTTTTTTCATTGTCCGGTCCGAACGGATTGACGCATTCATGGGTTTGGGCTGAAAGAACCGGCGCTAAGCAGCAATTCAATAACGTTTCACTCGGTAACAACACGGAAACCGAGTTTTGTAACGATTGGTAACACTTCAAAAGAAACCGGATTTTGCCCGTTAAAAAACAACCTATGATTCCTTACCCTTATGTTTTTCCTTCGTATTTTCTCTGTCTGGTATATTAATTGCTTTACATATAAGTTTAACTCTCTTATGGTGCCGGGTCCTTCGTGTATCAATTTTTTACAGGTAACGCAAGAACATAACAATATATTTTCGAAAAATAACATGTTGAAACTCGGGAAAAATGACAAAAAAATCCGGTCACGATTCTTCACCCACCGCATTTATTAATATTGTGGGCCGAAATATGCTGCAGAATGAACTGTTGCTTTCGTTTCTGAAAAAGGAAACGGGTCTCAAGGGCGCCTGTTTCCCGGAGCTGGAATCCATAACCAAAATTGATGCCCATAAGCATGCAATCCCGCAATTGCTTATTTTGGACTGTAAAAATGTTGATATGAAAAATCTTTGGACCGACATCCGTGAATGGAATGGTTCACAAGGTTCCCCGTGTTTTTTTGTGTTGTGTAACGCCATGGCCGATTCGGTGTTTGAAAAAAAAGCCATGGATAACGGAGTAAAGGGCATCCTTTATAACAATGATCCCCTGCCGTTATTCGCCAAAGGCATTTCTTCGGTTTTGCAGGGAGATCAATGTTAATAACCGGCTGCAGGCGTCTCTCTGGGCCGCCAAATATTTATGAATTTCATGAAAAAATCGAAAAAGGTTTTAAAATTAGAATTTGATGGAATGCTTTGATATTTTTTTCGATTTTTTCACCCTTCGGGCGAGCCTGATTCAATCATTTGCTGTGTTATCAGGGGATCGCGGTAAATGACTACAGCTTCACCCCTGATGCCTTGCAAATAAATGAATCACGCTCGTGAAATTCATAAATATACCTTTAATTTAGCCCGGACAAGCCAGAACCAAACAGGATTTTTTAATCATTCAACTTCCAGCACCATGTAACGAATAGATACCGGATACCGGATACTGGATACTGGAATATTAAAAAATAAATTCATATTTACTTTATCCAGTATCCAGTATCAAGCATCCAGTATCAAGTATGCCGTATCCGGAAACCAGCATCAAGCATCTTTCCCATTACCGTACAACAGGGAGTAATATAAAATTTTTGCCACAAAAAGCACAAAAGTTACCCCAAGGAACTACGGGTAACGCCATTTTCCTCTTTTAGTCGGCGCCTTAAGAGATGCTTCAAGCTGTTTTAAAAACTTGGACCGGGGTATCTCTCTGGCCCCGAAACGGAGAAGGTGCTTTGTTGTGAGCTGGCAGTCTATCATATCAAAGGATAATTTTTTCAGATATTCCGCGAGCGTGACAAGGGCTACGTTTGACGCATTGCTGATCCGGGTAAACATGGATTCCCCGAAAAAACACCTTCCCAGAGAAACGCCGTATAAGCCTCCGGCCAGCTCTCCCTCGCGCCAGGCTTCCACCGAATGCGCAAAACCCGATTCATGAAGCCTGCAGTAGGCATCAATCATATCTTCAACGATCCAGGTCTCTTGATTATTTTCCAGCCGAATTTGGGCGCACTGGGTGATCACCCGATCAAATGCAGAATCCATGGTCACCTTAAACATCCCTTTTCTTATAATTTTTTTCAACGTTTTTGAGACCTTGATCTCACGGGGATACAGGACAAGACGAGGATCCGGCGACCACCACAAAATGGGGTCATGATCTGAAAACCAGGGGAAAATTCCCATACGGTAGGCAAGAAGAAGACGCTCCCGGCTTAAATCACCGCCAACGGCCAGCAGCCCTTCTCCGGAGGCAAAATGTGGAGGGGGGAATGCTATTTTATCTGTTAAAAGAAAAACGGTCACTCAATTTCTCAACGCAGGGCGAACGTCGAATTTAAGAGATGAACATCGAACATCGAATTAAAAAGATGAACATCGAACCCTGGTCGCCTCTGGCGCCGCCGAAGGCGGGTAAA
>CAZIIV010000157.1:0-6654 GCA_964539365.1 uncultured Desulfobacteraceae bacterium
TAACACCGGTTTGAATTTAGCCGGAGCTGACCTCGCAACAGCCAATCACATTGCGCCCTTTCATTTGTTGAAGTATTTCAGTAGATTGAATTTTTTATCATTCTTTTCAAGTCAGGCTTAATTCCATCAATCGCATTTGCGATCACTTTGGAAGGCAGGTTCGAGCAATATCTTTTTTGTGAAGGAGGAAACACCATGGTAGCTTTATTGGATATGGCATTGGCATTAAGTATCACCCGAATTGACACCCAAATTTTGTCGGTTTATGACTCGATTACATTTCAAAAAGGAGAATTTGAACCATGAAACTCAAACCATTACAGGATCGAATTTTAGTTCAACGGGTTAAGGAAGAAGAAAAATCAAAGGGTGGAATCATCATCCCGGATACGGCCAAGGAAAAACCCGTTGAAGGCAAAGTGATTGCTGCCGGAATTGGCAAACTCAGCGAAGATGGAAAGAGAATAGCGCTTGAAGTCAAGAAAGGCGATCGGATTCTATTTGGCAAATATTCGGGCAATGAGATCAAAATAGAAGGTGAAGAATATCTTATCATGCGCGAGGATGACGTGCTTGGCGTCATAGAATAAAAACTAGAATGGAGGTTAAGAAAAATGTCTAAATTAATAAAATATGACATGAAAGCCCGTGAAGCGATGCTGAACGGGGTAAGAACCCTTGCTGATGCGGTTGTTGTTACCTTGGGTCCCAGAGGAAAAAATGTCGTCCTCGACAAATCTTGGGGATCGCCGACGGTCACCAAAGACGGCGTCACGGTGGCCAAAGAAATCGAATTGGAAGACAAATTCGAAAATATGGGCGCCCAGATGGTGAAGGAAGTCGCCAGCAAAACAAGTGACATGGCCGGTGATGGAACAACCACTGCTACGCTTTTGGCCAGAGCGATTTATGAAGAGGGGCAGAAGCTGGTGGCGGCCGGCCATAATCCCATGGCCATTAAACGGGGGATTGATGCCGCGGTTGGAGTCGTTGTGAAAGAACTTCAAAATTTGAGCAAACCCACCCAAGACCAGCGCGAAATTGCCCAGGTCGGCACCATTTCGGCGAACAATGATGAAACCATCGGCAAAATCATTGCCGAGGCCATGAACCAAGTTGGTAAAGAAGGGGTCATCACCGTTGAAGAAGCCAAAAGCATGGAAACAACACTTGAAGTTGTTGAAGGTATGCAGTTTGATCGAGGTTACCTATCGCCATATTTTGTAACCAATGCCGAAAAAATGATCGCTTCTTTGGAAGATGCTTACATTCTGATCAATGAGAAAAAGATCAGCAAAATGAAAGATCTTTTGCCCATCCTTGAACAAGTTGCCAAAATGGGCCGACCTTTATTGATCATTGCCGAAGATTTGGACGGTGAAGCATTGGCCACCTTGGTGGTCAATAAATTGAGAGGCACCCTGCAGGTTGCTGCGGTCAAGGCGCCGGGTTTCGGCGACAGACGAAAAGCCATGCTGGAAGACATTGCCGTTTTAGCCGGCGGTCAGGTGATCTCCGAGGATTTAGGGATCAAATTGGAAAATGTAGCGGTTTCAGACCTCGGCAAGGCCAAACGGATCAACATCGATAAAGACAATACCACCATCGTTGACGGCGCCGGTTCGCGCTCGGCCATCGAGGACCGGGTGAAGCAGATTCGAGCCCAAATCGAAGAAACCACCTCCGACTACGATCGTGAAAAACTTCAGGAACGGTTGGCCAAACTGATCGGCGGGGTAGCGGTGATCAACGTGGGCGCAGCCACAGAGATAGAAATGAAGGAGAAAAAAGCCCGGGTCGAAGATGCCCTCAACGCCACCCGAGCGGCTGTAGAGGAAGGAATCGTGCCGGGCGGAGGTGTGGCGCTGGTTCGCTGTTTGGCCGCTCTGGAAGAAATGGAAATTAAAGCCGATCAAAAGCTGGGAGTGAAAGTCGTCATGCGCGCCATGGAAGAACCCCTTCGTCAGATTGCCAACAATGCCGGTTCTGAAGGTTCCGTCGTCATCGACAAAGTCAAAAACGGCGAGGGAGCTTTTGGTTTCAATGCCGAAACGGACACCTATGAAGATCTGATAAAAGCCGGTATAATGGATCCGACCAAAGTGGTCCGGCTTGCATTGCAAAATGCAGCAAGTGTGGCTTCATTAATGCTGACCACCCAGGCCATGGTTGCAGAAAAACCCGAACAAAAAAAGGGGATGCATCCGGGATCTCAAGGAATGGGCGGCGGAATGGATGGAATGATGTAATCTCCGGCAAAGCAGCAGCTTTCGAATACACTGTTGACGGTGAAGCGATATGGGCAAGGGAGGTCCGTCTCTGCAAGGACTTTGAACTTGTATTGTCCTTTTTGACATCAGTGCTGAAATCAAGGCGGCATCCGGATAGTTTTTGACCAAATCTTCTGAGGCCACCTCCCATGCTCACGGCCTTTGGCACAATGACGTTAAACAAGTCGCAGACTATCTCCAGAAAACTGCATTTGGCCGATAGAATGATCACTTCAATCCCTCATCCAAATCAGAGCGGTTTGATCCAAATACCCCTCTGGAACCGGAACCTTATAATGAAAAAGGTCTTTTAAAAATAAAACTGAAGGAATGACGAAATACCCCCCCTCAACAATAATTTTTTACCACCTCATAAACCTTTTCAAGGGCCTGATCCAGATGTTCCGGCCGGGTTCCGCCGGCCTGCGCCATATCCGACCGACCGCCGCCGCCGCCGCCCACAACCGATGCGACCTGCTTCACGATTTTTCCGGCATGAAATCGATGGGTCAAATCTTTGGTCACCACAACGATCAACAGCGCTTTGGAATCGGCTGAGCTGCCAAGGACAACGATTCCCGATTTTATTTTCTCTTTAAACCTGTCGGCCAGATCTCTGAGTTCGGCCGCTGTGCCCACCGTAACCTTTTTAGCCAGTACGCTTATATTGTTGACGGGTTTAATATCTTCCTCGGCCCAGTCTGCAGACCCCATTGCAATCTTTGCCTTTAATTGTTCGATCTCTTTTTCCAGGGATTTCTGTGCAGACAATATTTTTTTAATTCTCTCGGGAACCGCTTCAGGATTTTCTTTGAGCAATTTTGCACAGTCATGCATGATCTTTGAGTTTTTTTGAATATATTCGACGGCGGCCGCACCGGTCAACGCCTCAATACGCCGTATTCCCGAAGCCACACTCGATTCGCCGGTAATTTTGAAAAAACCGATATTGCCGGCCATATTCGTATGTGTCCCTCCGCACAGTTCCTTGCTGAAATCGTTCATGGAAATTACCCTGACACGGTCACCGTATTTTTCTTCAAAAAGCGCTGTGGCATCGCTTTTAAATGCTTCTTCCGCATCCATCTCAATCATTTGCACAGGTATATTTTGACGAATTTTTTGGTTCACCAGCGTTTCAATTTTATCCAGAGTTTCCGAATCCGTCTGGGAAAAATGGGTAAAATCAAACCGGAGTCTATCCGGTGCCACCAGTGAACCGGCCTGTTTGACATGATCACCCAGTATTTTTCGCAGGGCAAAATGTAGGATATGGGTGGCCGTGTGATTACATGCCGTAGCATCACGCTTAGACTGATCAACGGTTAGGGTTATGGTTTCCCCTTTTTCAATATGTCCTGAAATTATTTTACCTTTGTGGATAATAAGCCCCGTGGGATCCTTGATGGTGTCCGAAATTTCCATGTCAAGATCATCACCGGTAATCTTACCGGTATCCCCTGCCTGCCCACCGGCTTCGCCGTAAAACGGCGTAACTTCCGTCACGACTTCAACCGGCAGACCTGTGGACGCCTTTTGCGTCTCCCGTCCGTCCTGGACCAGTAAAAGCACCTTTGACTCGCAGGATAATTTATCGTAACCCACAAACTCCGGCAGGATACCTGCAGCGGAAAGGTTTTTATACGCATTGCTGATTTCGGCAAATGCAGCCACGGATCTCGACCGTTCGCGCTGAGCCGACATCTGTCGGTCAAATCCTTCCATATCAAGTGACAATTCTTCATCTCTGACCACATCTTGGACAATATCCACGGGGAATCCAAAGGTGTCATAGAGCTTAAATATTAAATCCCCCGGCACTTGGGTTTGACCTTTGGCCTTTAGATCCGCAAGACCGTCGTTCAAAATCCTGAGACCATGATCCAATGTCTCCGAAAACCGAATTTCTTCGTTTTTAATGACATTCGTAATGAATGCCGATGCCTCGGAAAGATCAGGATATTCGGATTTCATAATATCAAAAACAACATGGGCGGTTTCATGAAGAAACGGTCGCGTAAGGCCGATATTTCGCCCGTATCGGATTGCTCTTCGCATAATACGGCGCAGCACATATCCTCTGCCTTCATTGGAAGGAAGAACCCCGTCGCCGATCAAAAATGATGCGGCCCTGCTGTGATCGGCAATGACTTTCATGGCCACATCCGCTTCCCGGGACTTTCCGAACCGCTTTTCGGAAAGATCCTCCACCTTGTTTATGATCGGCAGAATCAGATCGATATCATAATTGGTAGGCACATCCTGTATGATGGAAATCAGCCTTTCCAGGCCAAGCCCGGTATCTATACTCGGTTTGGGAAGGGGGGTCAGCTTTCCGGAAACATCGCGATCGAACTGCATGAAAACCAGATTCCATATCTCTAAGAAACGATCACAATCACATCCCACATCGCAACCCGGCTTGCCGCAGCCAAATTCTTCTCCCCGGTCGATATGTATTTCACTGCAGGGACCGCACGGACCCGTATCTCCCATAGCCCAGAAGTTATCCTCTTCGCCGAATCGTAAAATCCGGTTCTCCGGCACACCGATATTTCTGCTCCAGAGGTCATGGGCTTCATCATCGTCAAGATAAATCGAAACCCATAGTTTGTCTTCGGGCAGTCCATAACCATTGGTCAATAAATCCCAGCCGAAATCTATAGCCTTTTCCTTGAAATAATCCCCAAAAGAAAAATTTCCCATCATCTCGAAAAATGTATGGTGCCTTGCGGTATATCCGACATTTTCCAGATCGTTATGTTTGCCTCCGGCCCGCACGCATTTCTGAGAGGTTGCCGCTTTAACATAGGCTCTCTTTTCCTCTCCAAGGAATGCCCGTTTAAACTGGACCATGCCTGCATTGACAAATAGCAGAGTAGGATCGTCAGAGGGAACCAGAGATGAACTTCTTACTATCTGATGATTATGTTTTTCAAAATAATCAAGAAATTTTCTGCGGATTTCGCTTCCTGTCATAAATCACTCCATGTTTAATTCCGGCCCTCCGCCTTATTCCGCTTGGCAGGAGGTCGGGCTCGTCCGGGTTAGGACTGCGGGTTCTCGGATGATAAATCATCCCGATCCTCTTGACGCTTGTTTTTTGAAAAGCCTAAAGCCTCTTTGACTTTTATTAATGCTGAATTGTATATATCCGGATTATTTTCCAAAAAATTTTTTACGTTTTGGCGCCCCTGCCCGATCCGTTCCCCGTCATATGAATACCAGGAGCCGCTTTTATCAATAACCCCTGAGGCCACGCCGGTATCGATAAGATCACCGGTCTGCGATATGCCGTGCCCGTATATGATGTCGAATTCGGCCTCCGTAAACGGCGGCGCCATCTTGTTCTTAACAACGCGCACTCGGGTCCGGTTCCCTATAACTTCCTGCCCCTCCTTGATCGCTCCGATTCGCCGGATATCGAGCCGCACTGAAGAATAGAACTTCAACGCATTCCCTCCGGTTGTGGTTTCAGGGTTGCCGAATACCACGCCGATTTTCATACGGATCTGATTAATGAAAATAACCGAAGTTCTTGTTTTACTGATCGTACCGGCCAGCTTCCTCAGCGCCTGGGACATAAGCCTGGCCTGAAGTCCCATGTGGGAATCTCCCATCTCACCTTCTATTTCCGCCCTTGGAACCAGTGCGGCAACCGAATCGATTACAATAATATCTATTGCACCGCTTCTTACCAGCATATCCGCGATTTCCAGAGCCTGTTCGCCGGTATCGGGTTGGGCCACCAGAAGTTCGTCACAATCCACACCGAGTTTCTTTGCATACGAAATATCCAGGGCATGCTCCGCATCAATAAATGCCACAATACCGCCCTGTTTCTGGGCCTCGGAAACCGCGTGAAGCGCAAGGGTGGTTTTCCCGGAAGATTCCGGACCGAAAATCTCAATAACCCTTCCTCTGGGAAGTCCCCCAACCCCCAGTGCTTTATCAAGAGCAAGGGAGCCGGTTGATATGACCGGCACATCAACAATAGGGCTACCCCCCAGTTTCATTATAGATCCTTTGCCGAATTGTCGTTCTATCTGCACCATGGCAGTTTCCACCGCTTTTTCCTTGTCCGGAGAGATGCTCATAATCTCCTCCTTATCCACCCGCATATGGGGTCAATTTAAATTTTTCCACACATGATTTATCTGTAATTACACCCTCGAATTCACAGATTTTAGGTCTTAATATTTAGGTGTTATAAAACCATTTATATCTTTTTTAACAGGCAGTTAAACCCTATAACTTAAACCTCTCATTAAAAGGCGCTTTTTAGCTTCTACGCGACCGTTAAATATGATGGTCCCGTAAAAAGTCCGCTTTAGACGGTTTCGTAAAAAGTTCAAATTCAAGGCGTGCAAATTTTGTAATCATG
>CAZIIV010000158.1:0-6617 GCA_964539365.1 uncultured Desulfobacteraceae bacterium
ATTTTTTGGGATTTGTTATTTGGAATTTCAATAAGTCAATGAACTTTCAATAAAGAAAACCCCCTCTAAGGATAACCTCAACCGGGTCCTCTGTGCCCGGAGTCTTTACCTGCCTTCATAAAAAGCTTTTCTAAATTCATCAAAGTTGTTCCGGCATATGGCCGTTCTCATATGCCCCATCAGTTTCATATAAAAATATATATTATGAATCGTATTTAAGCGATACGCAAGCAATTCCTTTGCCATGTAAAGGTGTCGAAGATACGCTCTGGAATAATGTCGGCATGTGTAACACGTACATCCGGGTTCAATAGGTTTGGTATCATACTTGAAACGTGCATTGCAAATATTAATGGCACCTTTTTTTGTAAACATCTGGCCGTTTCGAGCGTTACGTGTGGGAATGACGCAGTCGAACATATCCGCCCCAAGGGCCACAAGCTCTACAAGATCTTCGGGAGTTCCCGTACCCATGATATATTTAGGCTTATTCTCCGGAAGTACGGGCAGCGTAAAATCCGCAATTTCAAGCATGAGATGCTTGGGTTCGCCCACGCTAAGCCCTCCAATAGCATAACCGCTGAAAGGAATTTCAGATAAACTCTCCGCTGAACGTTTTCTGAGATCCTTGAACATGCCTCCCTGAACGATACCGAAAAGGGAAGGGGGGCGTGAGACAGTCGAATCTAAAGAAGCGATGCCTTCTTGCAAGGCCATATTGCATCTTTTTGCCCAGCGGGTGGTAAGCTCGAGTGCTTCTGTCGCATGTTCACGGGTTGCGGGATATTTAATGCAGTTATCAAGGCACATAATGATATCCGATCCCAGACAACGCTGTATTTCAATTGACTTTTCAGGGGTCAGTAAATGTTTTGATCCATCGATATGGGACTGAAAAAAAGCGCCTTCATCCGTAATCTTTCCAAGTTTGGCAAGGGAAAAAACCTGAAAGCCGCCACTGTCTGTTAAAATAGGCCGGTCCCAGTGCATAAAATTATGGAGACCGGCAAAACGGCGGATAACATCGCATCCGGGTCTGAGATACAGATGATAGGTGTTCCCCAGAACGATCCGGGTCCCGCACCCAATAAGCTCTTCGGGTGACAGGGATTTTATCGTGCCAAGGGTTCCCACCGGCATAAAAACCGGGGTCTCTACCTCACCGTGAGCGGTCTGCAAGACGCCGGCCCTTGCCCGTGTGGTGTCAGATGTTGCAACTATTTTGAAATTGGACATGTTAGTTAAAGATCGTTTTAGGTTTTAAGTTTTAGGGTTTAGGTTTCAGAGATTTAATGAGAGCATGAAGCATGCTGGAGATGCTTTTCAATTCGGCGATAAGTTCTGTCTCCACTTGATTGGAGAGTATTTCAATTCGACGAGCAATATATATTTGTGTTCTTAGTTCTGCTGAAGATCCTTTTGCTATATGAAGAAACCTGATAAATTCTGCTGCAGAACTTCTTTCGGCGCCTTCAGCAATATTAGAAGCAACTGAGACCCCGGCTTTTGTCATCTGATTTTTCAAACCGTAATCTTTGCATTCTCCTAAAACTACATATAATCTAACTGCTAGTCTACATGCCTTTTGGCACACTTCAAGATTTTCAAAAGAATTGTATGCCATTATTTTTCTCCTTATTGTTGATGACCTCGTAAAAAGCCGAAAAACAAATTTTTACGAGAGTTTTAGGTGTTAATTTTTAACTATCTGTTAAAATATCCAAATTTAATTACATAACACTTAAATCCTAAATCCTAAAACCTATTAAGCAATAAACATGGCATCCCCGTAACTGAACAACCTGTATTTTTTATCTATGGCCGTCCGGTATGCATTCAATATGTTTTCCCGACTCGCAAAAGCGGATACAAGCATTAAAAGCGTTGATTTGGGAAGATGGAAATTCGTAATCATTGCATCTACAACCTTAAACCTGTACCCGGGATATATGAAAAGATCACAGGTTCCGCCCCCGTGAGCCACGTTTCCTCGGTCATCCGAAGCATACTCCAGTGCCCGTACACAGGTGGTGCCCACGGCAATGATGCGCCGTCCTTTTGTTTTGGCACGATTTATAGCATCAGCAGTTTGTTTGGAAATAGAGTACCACTCGGAATGGATTTTGTGCTCCCTGATATCCGATACCCTGACCGGAAAGAACGTACCGTAGCCGACGTGCAGGGTAACTGTAACGATATCAACTCCTTTTTCCGCTATTTTTTTTAGGAGCTTTTTTGAAAAATGAAGTCCCGCCGTGGGTGCGGCAACCGCCCCTTTTTGCGAAGCATAAACCGTCTGGTAAGATGTCCTGTCATCCTCGCAATCGTTTCGTTTAATATACGGGGGCAGTGGAACATGGCCTATGCTGTCAAGGAGACTCTCAAAATTGTCTTTACATGAAAATGCCACAGTGTAAATTCCTTCTTGACAGTTCACAACCTTTGCTTGCAATCCCCGGCCAAAAATTAACGGCGTACCATTTTTCGGTTTTTTGGAGGTTTTAATCAGGCATCTTAAGACAAGGTCGTCGCCCGCAGGATGTTTACGATCGCCGGGGTAATCAAGGATAAAAACTTCCGCCTTGCCGCCGGTATTCTTTTTTCCGAAAAGTCGTGCCGGAATCACCCGGGTATCATTTAAAACCAGTAAATCCGTTGGCAACAGGAGATCATAAATTTCATAAAATTTATGGTGGGACAGTTTACCGGTTTCCTTTTGCAGGAATAGAAGTTTAGAACGGTCCCGTTGATCCGCAGGTTTTTGGGCGATGAGGTCATCGGGCAGCTCGTAGTTGTAATCGTTCAATAAAAACATGGGGCTATCTTTTTCCCAAATATACGAGCAAAATTCCGGCGATCATAAGTACAAGACCGAATTTTTGCAAAGACTTATCCGGCAGTTCAAGGACTTTTTCTAAAACCAGCTTCATCTTTGCCGGAAATCCAAAATATGGAAAACCTTCCACGACCATCACCATTCCGAGTACACACAGAAAGAATTTCATGATACTCCTTTATTGATACTGAATTAAATAAATGAATGATATCCTTTTAAGAGCAAGATTCCAATACTCCAGCATTCCACCATTCCAATTGGGGGGAAGCCCTTAACCTGCATTTCTGAAATTAAAGTCTATGGCGTCATTTATTCTTTTAAAATCGTCAACATTTCGTGTGATTACCGTGGCTCCGATTTGACGGGCCAACAGAGCAATGCAAACGTCGTTGTAATCTCTCGGATTTTTTGGATCCAGTTTCCCGGAAAAACGAAGTTTATGGCATACACGGCCGACTAAAATCTGAGTAGCCGGATCAGGTTGAATCAGGCGACCTAATTTAACAAATGTGCTGCCCAGGCGAATCAAATGCTTTATTTCGGCATTTCCCCGTGCGCCTATCCATAATTCATGAAGCACGGGATGAGCCATATACATCACCTTATTTAACCCGCTGATTTCATGCTGATAAAGACCATGATTGAATATGCCGATATAGATGTTGGTATCGAAAACAACTTTTTCCTGCACGTCTTAGACCTCTTCAAAATCAAAACTTCCGGCATCTGCCAGCGTTGCTTCAGCCAACTGAATATCCGTATCAAACTGTTTAAGGACGGTATTGATGGCTTCTTTTTCAGATTTGGCCTTTAATGCGATTTTGATTCGATTGATTTGTTCCTGATCGAGCTCGATGGTTTTTTTTACAAGTGCCATGGCTATCTCCCATATTATACATAAAATACTGATGTTTTTTATGGCATAGCTGTAATGTCAACTCTCCTTACTGTCAAGACATTTTTGATGCATTCGTAAAAAGTCGTCACTCCGGGAGATCCCGGATCGAGTCCGGGAGGAGTCCAGATGTTCTGCAACTACTTGAAAAGACTGGATTCCGGCTTTCGCCGGAATGACGGTCTCCGGCTCCGCTTCTCTCCGAGGCGCAGGATCGTGTCTCTACGAGCCGGAGGCCAGCCCGTAGGGCTTACAGGCCGGCTTCCGGCATGTTATAGCCTACAGCTCGGAGAGAGGATAGCGCCTGTGGCTCGGAGAGAAAACCGTATTTTGTGCTTTTTACGAGCTCATCAATTTAGAGAATCAGAAAAAGATAGTACAATTTTAAGTGCTCTTGACAATACTATAGCCAGTACGATAATATATAGTATAAAATATTTTATTTAGGAGGATAGAATATGGGGTATTCCAAAATGAGCGTAACCGTTCCGGAAGAAATTTTCAGGGAGATTAAAGAAATATCGCTTGCAAAAAAAACAAAGCTAAGTCATTTAGTTACAGAGGCTTTGAGTGAAAAGATTAAAAAAATCAAGGAACAAGACATTATTTCTCGTATAAATGAAGTCTTTAAAGATCCTGAAGTTAATTTATCTCAGCAATCAATGGCAGAAGACATTGCTAATAACATGGACATTCAGGAATTGCCATGGTAAAGGCGAGACAGGGAGATATTTTCTGGGTACGATTTGGACGTTCAGGGGATTCCAGACCATCCGGGAAAAGACCTGCGGTGATTATTCAGAATGATTTATTAAACAGGAGCAATATTCGTACAACAGTTGTTGCCTTAATAACTTCCAATATTAAGTTAGGGGAAGTTCCGGGAAATGTCAGATTAAAAAGGGGAATGGGTAATATTCCCAAATCAAGTGTTGTTGTTGTCAGTCAGCTTGCTACGGTTGACAAAACAAGGCTCCTCGAAAAAATTGGAACTTTAACTAAAGAAACAGCAGAGCAAGTTCTTAAGGGCTGTCACATGGTTATCTGTTCCGATATATTATAATCTTAATTCTGATGGTTTCTTGGAAAATAAAAAAATGACATATGAACCTGTAATCGGGCTTGAAGTTCACGCTCAACTCAAGACCCAAACAAAGATTTTTTGCGGCTGCTCCACGGCATTCGGTGCGCCGCCCAATACACACACCTGTCCGGTTTGCCTGGGTATGCCCGGCGTGCTTCCGGTGCTCAATAAAAAGGTTGTCGAGTACGCCCTGTGCATGGGTCTTGCCACAAACTGTATGATCAACCGGGAGAGTCGATTTGCCCGCAAAAATTATTTCTATCCCGACCTTCCCAAAGGATACCAGATTTCCCAGTATGAACTCCCCATTGCGGAAAACGGATTTATTGAGATAGACATAAACGGCCATCAAAAAAGAATCGGTATTACCCGGATACACATGGAAGAAGACGCAGGCAAGCTGTCCCATAATCCTGACCGCCCGTTGAGCAAGGTCGATTTCAACCGTACCGGAGTTCCTTTGATCGAAATCGTGAGTGAACCGGACATAAGGACGCCAGAAGAAGCCGGGGCTTATCTTCGGCATCTCAGATCCATTGTCCGATATCTGGGAATCAGCGACGGTAACATGGAAGAAGGAAGTTTCCGCTGTGATGCCAATATATCCATACGGCCAAAAGGATCCCGGAGCCTGGGAACTCGAACGGAAATAAAAAACTTAAATTCATTCAAGCATGTTGAAAGTGCGCTTAGTTTTGAGATCAACCGGCAAAAAGAAATTTTAGAAGACGGCGGCCAGGTCGTTCAGGAGACCCGATTATGGGATACGGTTCAAAGCAAATCCATATCCATGCGGGGTAAGGAAGAGGCCCATGACTACCGCTATTTTCCGGATCCCGACCTTTTGCCGCTGGTTATAGACGACGACTGGCTTGAGTCGATCAGAAAAAAACTTCCCGAACTTCCGAATGAAAAAAAGAAACGCTTTATGGATGAATACGGCCTTCCTTCGTACGATTCCGGTTTTCTCACATCCAGCCATGAGCTTTCAAATTATTTTGAAGAATGTGTTACCCAATTTCCCAATGCCAAGCAGGTCAGCAACTGGATCATGGGATCATTGCTGGGCCTTTTAAACGCCCGGGGCAAGTCGATTGTCGAATCACCGATTTCCCCCGGCAATCTCGCCCAACTCCTTCAACTGATTGATGATCATATTATCAGCGGCAAAATTGCAAAGACCGTATTTGATGACATGGCTCAAACCGGCAAAGCACCCAAGGAAATCGTGGAACAAAAGGGACTGGTGCAGGTTACGGACGAGTCCGCCATTAAAGCGGTAATAGTAAAGGTCCTTGAAAACTGTTCAAAGGAAGTTGAAGACTACAAAAACGGGAAAACAAAGCTGTTCGGCTTTTTCGTGGGCCAGGTCATGAAAGAGACAAAAGGCAAGGCCAATCCGAAGATTGTAAATCAAATATTGAAAGATCACCTTAAAAAATGAACAGTGTAAAAGATGAACGCCCAACATCGAACGCCCAACATCGAATGTTCAATGAAAAAAACAATCTTGAACAGCGAATGGTGATTTTAGAAGGTATCATTGATTAAAAAACCTGAACTGCTAAATGATATTTTACAGGAAACAGAAGAATTAATTAAGATTTTCGTTACGAGTATTAAAACGGCCTCCGGCCCAAAGGGGCCTACGCCCCGGAGGGCTGAATAGAAAAAGAAATAGCTGTTTAATTTTCGGTATTGGATGTTTGTTTGTCATTCGATTTTAGAATAATTTGAGGAGCGGAGCGACATCATTATTCGACGTTCGACGTTCAATGTTCGATGTTGGACGTTCATCTTTT
>CAZIIV010000159.1:0-6615 GCA_964539365.1 uncultured Desulfobacteraceae bacterium
AAGTCCGATTTAGACGGTTTTGTAAAAAGTTCAAATTCAAGGCGTGCAAATTTTGCAATCATGAGGCGTACTTGTCGTACGTTGAATGATTGCGAAATGCAGCACAACGCAGAAGTTGGACTTTTTACGAGACCGTCGTAATTGTTTACCAGCGCAGAAGAAGGGAACCGTAAGTAAGTCCCGCTCCAAACGCATCGAGCAGAACGGTTTGTCCGCTTTTAATCCTTCCGTCTCTGGCGGCTTCGTCCAAAGCCGTAGGAATTGTTGCAGCAGAAGTGTTCCCATAACGATCCACGTTAATTAGAGCTCTCTCCATCGGCAATTTGATTCGCTTGACCACAGCTTCTATGATTCTAAGATTGGCCTGATGAGGAACAAACCAGTCCAGATCATCAATTGTCATCAAATTTTTATCCAAAGTCTGAAGGGCAAAGTCCGCCAGGGTTTTCACCGCGACTTTAAAGAGTTCCCTGCCTTTCATTTTTATTTTGTGAAGTTTTCGGGAGTATCGTTCAGGATTAACCTCCATATTTGACCCCCCCGCAGGGACCCAAATGAAGTCCCAGAGATTTCCATTAGAAAGAAGCTGGCTGGACAAAATCCGATGGGTGGAGTCTGAAGGAACCCGTTCGACAACAGCAGCTCCTGCACCGTCTCCAAACAGAATACAGGTGGTTCGGTCTTCCCAATTCACCAGTGGGCTAAGCACTTCCCCGGCCACAACCAGCGATGTTTTTACCTGTCCTGTTTGAATAAACTTATCAGCGGTTGCCAGACCATAAATAAATCCTGAACAGGCCGCATTAATATCCATGGCCCAGGCTTTGCTGGCACCAAGCTTATGCTGAAGCCAGCAGGCCGTGGATGGAAGCAGGGTGTCGGGGGAACAGGTGGCATAAATAATTTGATCGATGTCTTCGGCAGACTTTTCCGCCATTTTTAGGGCATTTTGTGCTGCTGAAAAACCGAGTGAGGAATTCTGTTCGGCAGGGTTTTCAACATCTGAAACCCTTCGCTCTCGAATTCCGGTTCTCTCACGAATCCAGGTATCGCTGGTTTGAACTCCTAATTTGGCAAGCCGTTTAACAATACCGGCATTGCTCATACGATTTTTAGGGAAGGCGGATCCGGTTCCCGTAACCCTTGCTGCAAAATTCATAAATATTAGATTTAAATCTTTCGCCCTATTTTATATTTTATAGTCTTCCCTGAAACAGACCTTTCTGTAACAATTCAGTGTTATAGAATACATCAATTTTAGCTCAACAACATGTTCAAAAAACTCTAATATTACGTTTTTTTCATCCGGTCAACTTATTCGTCGTATTGACTGAGTATCAATGCTGCGTTTGTCCCTCCAAAACCGAAAGAATTGGTCATGGCGAGTTTGACATTCATGTTCCGAGCGATGTTCGGAACATAATCAAGATCGCAATTTTCACCTGGATTATCAAGATTTATTGTTGGTGGAATAACCCCTTCATGAATGGTAAGTGCTGTGAATACGGTTTCAATTCCACCGGCGCCGCCTAAAAGATGGCCGGTCATGGATTTGGTCGAACTGATTGCCAGTGAATATGCTTTTTCCTTGAATACGGACTTGATGGCTTGGGTTTCGTAAAGATCGTTTAGCTGAGTTGACGTGCCGTGGGCGTTAATATAATCCACGGCATGATATGAAATTTTTGCATCATCAATCGCTGCAGCCATACACCGGGCTGCGCCTTCGCCGTCCTGAGCAGGCGCGGCCATATGAAACCCGTCTCCGCTCATACCATACCCGCATATTTCCGCATAAATTCTTGCGCCTCTTTTTAAGGCTCCCTCGAGGGTTTCCAGTATAAGGATTCCGGATCCTTCACCCACGATAAACCCATCACGATCATGGTCAAAGGGACGGGATGCCTTTGCAGGTTCATGGTTTCGGATGGAAAGGGCTTTCATGGCGTTGAAACCGGCAATACAGGTAGGAGTGATAACGGATTCTACGCCGCCGGTTATCATGGCATCGGCGCCGCCTCTCTTGATGATTTTAAATGCGTCCCCGACCGCATGTGTTCCCGAAGCACAGGCGGTTGCAATTGAAGAATTGGGTCCTTTGGCCCCCAAATAGATGGAAATCATCCCCGGAGCCATATTCCCGATCATCATGGGAATAAAAAACGGCGTTACCCGTTTGGGTCCTTTTTCTTTTAGTATCTCGGCGGTCTCTTCGAGTATCTGAAGTCCGCCCAGACCGCACCCTGTGAGAACACCGATCCTGTTTTGGTTGGCATTGTCTATAATTAACCCTGAATCTTCCAGAGCCATTCGGGAGGCTGCAACAGCATAGGCGATAAACAATTGAATGCGTTTTGCCTCTTTTTTGGTAAGGAAATCCTCAGGGTGAAAATTCTTAACTTCTCCGGCAATCCGAGTGTCAAATCCGGATGCATCGAACCGGGTTATTTCGGAGATCCCTGATTTGCCTTCACACAACGCAGTCCATGTTTCTTCAACGCCGATACCCAGCGGCGTTACAAGCCCCAAACCTGTAATAACGACCCGCCGGTCCGCAGCGGTCTCTGTATCAACCATAATCGTAATGTCTCGAAAAGTTTATGCCGCCATAAGCGGGATCCAAATCACAGCTCTATTAATAACAACCGGTTTATTGGATCATTCCATTTTTCCAATTGTGGCGAAGCGCCTAAGTGCTCTAATTCATAACTACGATAACGTATTTGAATGGACACTGTCTCGTATAAGGTGAAGTCCAAAGTTTGAAGTTTGAAGTGCCTTAAGTGAGCTAAAGTTATGGAGTCGCTTCGCTCTCTCCGAGCTGTAGGCTCTACGAGCCGGAAGCCGGTGATTTTATATAATTGATAGAATTCCTTAACTTTAGCTCACTTTAAACTTTAGCTCACTTCAAACTTCATCATAAATACGTAACCGTATTTACGAATACATGTACTAAGTCATACAACTATTTTTGCAACCTTTCACGGATGTTTTACTTCGCCGAATACGCCGGAATTACGAGACATTAGTGTGCATTAATGAAATCAAAAGCGTCTTTGACTGTCACCAATTTCTCTGCTTCTTCATCAGGAATCTCAATATCGAACTCCTCTTCCATGGACATGATCAATTCCACGAGATCGAGTGAATCTGCACCAAGGTCATCCACGAAGGACGCCTCCGGCACAACTTCCTCAAGATCAACGCTCAGTTTTTCCGCAATTATTTTTTTTGCTTTATCCTCAATGGACATTCTGTTTACCCCCTTTTATATGTACATTCCACCACTTACATGAATTACCTGGCCGGTTATGTAAGATGCGCTTTCAGAAGCCAGAAACGCAACAACGGCGGCAACATCTTCAGGCTGCCCCGGCCGTCCCAACGGAACTTCATCCAGCATTGCATTCCTTGCCTTTTCTGAAAGTAACGCAGTCATATCCGTTTCTATGAACCCCGGAGCGATTGCATTGACGGTAATGCCGCGAGGTGCAAGTTCTTTGGCAGCTGTTTTTGTAAGTCCAATCAAACCCGCCTTTGATGCCGAATAATTTGCCTGTCCCGCATTTCCGGTGACTCCCACAACCGACGCCATATTAATGATACGTCCACAACGTTGCTTCATCATGGCTTTTGCAGCTATCCTCGTGCAGGTAAACGCTCCCTTTAAATTAATCTTTAAAACAATATCCCAGTCCGTTTCCTTCATACGCACCAACAGACCGTCTTTGGTTATACCGGCGTTGTTTACGAGAACATCTATACGCCCGGATTTTTCTAAAACTTCTTCGAAAAAGCTCACCACTTCTTTTTCCTGGGCAATGTTAACACTACTGCCGGTTGCCGCCCCCCCGGCATCGGCGACAAGTTTCTCCGTTTCGGCAGCAGCGGCAGCTTCGGCATCCGGATCCATCGGAGAAAAATAATTAAAATAGATGTGGGTGTCCGGTGCTGCCAATAAGATACAAATCGCCCTGCCAATACCTCTCGAACCCCCCGTAACCACAACAATGCGTTGGTTTTGTTCGGTCATGATTACCTCGCAAACAGTATGTCTGCAACCAGATCCATGTCATTGATGACATTCAGGCTGCTGCAAACCAGTTGGTTATAAGAATTTGTTTCCATAAAATCACGGGCCGCCTTTTGATCAAATACACCGGAACCCATCAGAATATTCAGCGCATTCCGGGAAACAAGTTGTGCGACTTCATCAGCAAAAATCCTGGACATGGCTTTGACCTTTTCGGCTTCCGGGTCGCCGGCTTTTGAAAGGGCCACGGCCTTACGCGCAAGGCTGGCCCCGACCTCCACATGAGTCATCATATCGGCCAGGCAAAACATGACGTGCTGCTTGCGGGTCAGCCGGTTGTCATGAACCAACATAATGGTATTATTCAAAACTCCGGCCGCGAGCCCGTAAAATCGACATCCCGCATCCTTGACCCGGCTATCCATGTCTTCCATTTCCCGGCAAATGGCGTTATAAAATTCACCTTTGGTCTTTCGCGTTTCTTTCCAGCGGAAGGTACTGATAATACTCTGCTGAATTTCGCTGGTTCCTTCATAGATGCAGGTAATTTTTACATCCCGCTTGATCTTCTCCACTTCAAACTCGGTCATATACCCATAACCGCCCAGTGCCTGGATGGCATCGTCGGCGGCCTTGTTGGCAGCCTCGGTGGCAAACAGCTTGCTTATGGAGCCTTCCGTATGAAGGTCGTATTCACCGGAATCGAGTCGGAGAGCAATTTCGTCCATATAAGCGGTTGCGGCCTCAAGTCTAACGGCATGGGGAACGACAAGCTTGTGAGTGTATCCCTGTTTTTCCGAAAGCGGAGATCCGAACTGAATCCGCTCTTTGGCATAGGGAATCACGATCTCAAGAGCCGCTTCACAAGGCCCCAACGCCATGGCGGCAACCATCAGCCGGGTATATCCAAAAACTTTGTTGGCTTGCTTCATTCCCTTGCCGGGAACCAAGCCCACGAGATTTTCAGCCGGAACAAACACATCCGTAAAAGACAGTGGAGATGTGTTTGAAGCCCGGATTCCGTGTTTATCTTCACCCTTACCCTGAACAAAGCCTGGCGCCCCCTTTTCCACGATAAAAAATGAAGGGCCTTCAGGTGTCTTAGCCAGCAGGGTAATGAAGTCGGCATATCCTCCGGTAGATATAAACTGCTTGGTCCCGTTAATGGTATATCCTGTTATTTCTCCGGAATCATTTGTTACCGGCTCCGCTTTGGTCTTAAGTGACGCAAGGTTGCTGCCGGCGCCCGGTTCTGTCACGGCATAGGCCACAAGGGAATTTCCCTCGGCAATGGCACCGAGCCATTTTGCTTTCTGTTCTTCGGTACCCCCTACAATGATCGGGTCGGCACCGAGCTGGATGGCAAAAAAAGCCGTTCCGATCCCCAAACAAATCTTACACATTTCACGAATGACCGCGCAACAGTCTCTGGTACCGCCTTCCATTCCGCCATACTCTTCAGCGATAAAAATGAGCTGCAGGCCAATGTCAGGTCCCATTATTTCGCGGACCGTCTCTTCCGGAAAAATTTCATTTTTATCATATTCAAGAATTTTTTCACGGGTTAAAAGACGATTCTTCAGCTGCCGGATCGTCTCTATAACCATCTGTCTGGACTCGGAATCCAATCCTCTTGGTGCAGATTCCGCTTGGTTTGTAAGTAAAGTCATCTTTTTTCCTTATCGCTTTTTTAGTGATGAAATCCTAAAAAGTTTTTCCGAAAGATATGAAACGGTTTTAACATGAGTAAAAATAACTTTTTGCAAAACCGTCATTATTCGGCTAAAATCACGTTACGGCCTTTATAAATACCGCAATTGAGGCATGCATGGTGAGAAAGCATTGCATCTCCGCATCCCGGACAGGTTGTCGGATTCGGAACGGCAACTCTCTGGTGAATGCGTCGATGATTTCGATTTGACTTGGATTTCTTGCGTTTTGGTACGGCCATTAGTAATGTTCCACCTTAACTATCTGATTATATTGGCTATTAATTATAATACAATCGTCATGATTAGAAATTGCGTTTTAAGTAATTTAAACAAAAAGGATTGTCAAGGGTTTTCACAAACATTTTTTTATTTTGTATCCACGTTCGGCAATTAAGCCCGGTTACATGGCGGTGAAAGGTAGCATATTTTTCAATTATTTGTTATAATTAAACAATTAATTGTAAAACCCGCCTCTTGCTGTTCCGGCCAAAAAAATTGGGCGATTTGAAAGATCCTTCCATTTTCAACCCAAATCGTGCAGGCCGAAATGTATCTGATCTGTTTTACTCATGACTAATACTAATTTCATTGCCGTAAGTAATAACTTTCGTATCCTTACAAAAAGAGATTATCCCGAAATCCTGGAAGGCCAGGGCAAACGCATATGATTTTGGTGCAGCGTAGCGACGGCGTGTTTCTCTTGGAAACCGACTGACTGTTTGAAGAAATTTAGCACGCGTTAGCCAGAGCCGAATGAAATTATTAATAGAAAAATCAATAGGATAATTTAGCAACGAATTGTTCTTAACACCTTAGGCGCGGCTCGGGCTTACGGGTGCTTAAGCACAAGTTTCAGTCGGTTGGAAAGAG
>CAZIIV010000160.1:0-6565 GCA_964539365.1 uncultured Desulfobacteraceae bacterium
AACCTGTGAACCTGTGAACGGCTGCTAAAATGCTTATTTTTCCTTCCAGTCATGGAACTCAACCCAGATTACCGCGCCGATTTCTATGTCCTTTTCCTCACCCTTATGCTTGAGTTTTTCATCAGCCGTGTTCAAGGCCGCAAATCCCCACCAGCCGCTCTTTGGCGCTGCATAGGTAAATACCCCGTTTTTATCGGCCTTGATGGTCTGGGTAACCATGTAGTCCGTGGGTGCCTGGGCTTTCCCATCTTTGTTATAGTATTCCACTTCCACCTCGGCATATGGGACCGGCTTTCCGTCCAGCTTGACAATTCCCTGGAAAACGTTTCCGGTATAAAGACCGAACGGTTTTGACAGGGGAACGATCTCGGTTTTCAGCCCGATTTCTTCATCCCAGCCTTCATCATCTCCGAATGCCGTAACCACCGTCTTTGTGTAATGCACAATAAAACAATCCTCTGCCGGCTCCCAGTAGGGTTTGGGTTCCATATAGAACATGTACACGCCCGGCCTTTTTACGGAGTAACCCAATTCCCAGGCCGTATGCCCCATAACCGTGGCCTTTTTTAGATTGTCGAGCAAGTTTTGTTTCTTGCCGTTTGCCGTGACCCCGAAAGCAACCGGCGTTACCAGTTCCATTCCATGCCCCTCAAACGGGTGAGAAAATGAGAGTGTCACTCTCACATCTTTATTCTCGCCCTGCATCACCATACTGTCCGAGGGAATCACCATACCGAAATGTGCGAAAGCCTGCCCTGCCAGTAAGAAAATTGTTGCAATAATCACCGTCAAAACCATACCTTTCTTCATGGAACCTCCTTTTTCGCAAAAAAAAAACCACAAATTTACGGTATCTTCATGATACCCATACCTTCGTGGTTTTATCTGTTTTTTTTTATGAAGTAATTTTTACCGCAGCCTTCTGACCGCTATTTTTAAAAAGCAATTATATTATACAATAAAGGATGTCAATAAAATTTCATGAATGTCCGACAGTTTCCCCTGCTGCGTTGTTTGTCCGTAGATAACAACCTGTTTCGTAAAAATCATGAAAATTCCAAGCACCAAAATACAAATATCAAACAAATATCAATGACCGAAATTCAAAATTCAAAACAGATAGAATGACGGCGAGAGATCCAATAAGTGATTGAAATGTTTTGATCACGCGCAGCGCAGGCGCTTGCGCCGCGTGTTGGAATTTGTAATTTTGATATTGTTTGTATTTTGAGTATTGTGATTTGGGATTTTAGTACCGTTTCCGGGAAAGTAAATAGCTTTTATCTGAATCAGTTAGAGTTAACTTTGACGTTTCCCCGTGTTGACTGCAAAGTCCCTTGACTTGAAGACAAAAACTCTTTATGAATTGCATTTTTTGTGAAGAAGCACTATTAGAACAAGCAATGGTGTTACCAAAATAATTACAAGTGAGCACATAAGTTAAATGAAACAACAAATAACAAACCTGATCCGTAACGCTGCAACCCGTGCATATGAAAAAGGTGATTTGTCTTCAAACGCGTTTCCGGACATTGAAGTTGAAGTGCCCAAAATAGAATCTCATGGTGATTTTTCCACGAACATTGCAATGGTTACAGCCTCTGCCCTTAAGATGTCCCCGCGAAAGATTGCGGAATCGATTTTAAAACATCTTGATGATCCGGACAATATTTTGGCAAAAACAGAAATTGCCGGTCCCGGCTTTATCAATTTTTTTTTAAACATATGGTCATGGTATCCTGTATTATACAAAATCCATCA
The DNA here is from genome assembly GCA_964539365.1 of uncultured Desulfobacteraceae bacterium. GTDB lineage: Bacteria > Desulfobacterota > Desulfobacteria > Desulfobacterales > UBA11574 > S5133MH16. The sequence goes on from CAZIIV010000160.1 coordinate 1,762, forward strand.
AGAAGACACCCGTTATGGCGCTTCGGATATGGGCAACGGTGAAAACATCCAAGTTGAATTTGTAAGCTCCAATCCAACCGGACCGTTACATGTGGGACACGGCCGGGGGGCTGCTGTTGGCGACAGCTTGGCGAACATCCTGCGGTTTTGCGGATACGATGTTCAAAAAGAATACTATATCAACGATTCGGGCCGTCAGATAGATACGTTGGGCAGATCTGTTTTTCTTCGATATAAGCAGTTGCTGGGAATGAATATTCAGTTTTCGGAAGAAAATTATCAGGGTGATTATATCATCGATCTTGCAAAAGAAATAAGTGACAGCAAGGATAAAACACTTCTGGATCAGAATGAAGAAGCTTCCGTTTCATATTGTGCGCAGTTTGCGGCGAAACGTATTATTGAAGAAATCCGGCAGGATCTTACGAATTTCGGAATCGAGTTTGACAACTGGTTCAGTGAACAAAGCCTTTATGATACCGGCAAGGTGGAAAACATTATAGACCATTTCCGAAATAAGAATCTTATATATAAAAAAGACGGCGCATTATGGTTTAAAACCAAAGATTTTGGGGATGAAAAGGATCGGGTAGTGGTCCGCAAAAACGGGCAGACTACATATTTTGCATCTGATATCGCCTATCACATGGATAAGTTTGAAAGAGGGTTTGAACGAGTGATAGATGTATGGGGTGCCGACCACCACGGGTATATTCCACGGGTAACAGGTGCGATTGAAGCGTCCGGGTTTAACAGAAATCGATTCACCGTCATACTTGTTCAGCTTGTCAATCTTCTGCGTGGCGGCGAGCCGGTTGCCATGTCCACCCGGGCCGGTGAATTTGTTACTCTCAGTGATGTGGTTCAAGAGGTCGGAAAAGATGCCGCAAGATTTATTTTCTTAACCCGCCATTATGATAGCCCGCTTGATTTTGATCTGGAACTGGCAAAGAAAAAGACCAACGACAACCCGGTTTTTTACGTTCAATACGTGCATGCCCGGATATCGAGCATTGTCCGAAAGGCTCGGGAAAGGGGAATAGACGATATTACCGGGCATCAAAAGTCCATGGCAATGCTTAAAGAACCCGAGGAAATTAACCTTCTAAAAAGCATTGCCCGTTATCCGGAGGTTTTAAAAAACAGTGCAGCAGCCATGGAACCTCACCGTATTACATTTTATCTGATGGAGCTTGCCGCCAGTTTTCATGCCTATTACAATAAGCACAGAGTCCTCTCCGATGATCCTCTATTGTCCCGGGGCCGGCTCTATATGGTACTGGCGGTTCAAAAAGTCATACGAAACGGATTGACGCTATTGGGTGTTTCCGCCCCCGAAAAAATGTAATTATATGTCTCGTAAATTCTACAATTTATTGAAAATAAAGGTATATTGCAGGCTTATATTTTTAACTCGGATATGGAATAATGGAATAATGGAATATTGGAATAATGATATCTCAACTTTCCATTTTCCCAAAACCCATTATTCCAGTGTTCCAATATTCCAACATTCCAATCGTGAGCGAAGCGAACTAACTTATTTCTTTGGTGTCTTCGTGGCTTTGTGGCTTATTGTTTAAAATTATGGCAAAAAAAGAAAAGGCCTCGCCTGAAAAAGAGAAATCTTCGTCCCGGTGGACACGCAAAGGGTGGTCCTTGTGGATTTGCCTGACCTTTTTTGCATGCGCATGGATGTTTGTCCTGGGTATCTTCGTGGGAAGAGAGACGCTCCCTGTAAGGTTTGACATGGAAAAGCTCGAAAAAGAACTGGCCGCTCTAAAGGAAGCGGTTATCAGGAAGGAATTCGACCGATACAAACCAGACCCGAACTTTGAGGACAACAAGACCAAGATGGAATTTTATGAGGCCCTGAAAAATACCGGAGAAGAAGAGGGGCTGAAAGCGGATATACCCCAAAATAAACCAAAGCCGCCGCCCCAAACAACCGTTTCTACCATAAAAAAACCGGCCGTGTCCAAAAAAATCGTAACCGCTTCAAAAGCAAAGACCGCCACTGTTAGAAAATCGACGGAAGACAATAAAAATTATACTATTCAAGTGGCCGCATTAAAAGATCCAAAAGTCGCTGACACCCTGGTGGCAAAATTTAAAAAAAGCGGATATCCTGCATACAGGAGCATGGGAAAGGTCCCAGGGAAAGGCATTTTTTATCGGATAAGGATAGGGTCTTTCAAAAACAGGGCCGATGCCGGCATCACGTTTAACAGGCTAAAAAAAGAAAACATAAATGCAATCATTGTTCAAAGATAGTTACTTAAATTTTGTAATTTTTATAGAAAAACATATTCGCCACTAAGACACTAAGTCACGAAGATGGCTTTAAATAAAATAGTTTTCCTTTGTGTCTTCGTGCCTTTGTGGCAATTTTTTAGTTTATCCGGCTTAAGGAGATATTATGAAAATTACAAAACAGGAAGTCCTTTATGTGGCAAACCTTGCCCGTCTTGATGTTGACAAGGTATTGATAGACAAGTTTGCCGGACAAATCGGAACCATATTGGAATATGTGGACACATTAAAATCCGTTGACACCCAAGGTGTGACGCCCACCTCTCACGCGATTTTTTTGACCAACGCCTTTCGGGAAGATGAGGAAAAACAAAGTATTGACTGTGATTCGGCGCTTTCCAATGCCCCTGAAAAAGAGGATGGAAATTTTATCGTTCCAAAAGTGATTAACTAGTAAAAAGGAACAAGAGGTATGAATCTTCATGCACTGACCATAAAAAAAGCCCACACGCTGTTAAAGAAAAAAGAAATATCTTCCCTGGAGTTGACCCGGGCGGTACTTGATCGTATCGATGCCGCAGAAGAAAAAGTGGGTGCATATATTTCTGTAACCGGTGAAACGGCCATGGCCCAGGCCAGGGTTGCAGACAAAGTAATCTCCCGCGGCAATATGTTACCCTTGACAGGTATTCCCATGGCGATCAAGGATCTTATGTGCACAAAGGGCCTGCGCACTACCTGTGCTTCCAGAATTCTCGAAAATTTCGTGCCGCCCTACGATGCTACCGTGATAAAAAAGCTGAAAACACAAAACGCCGTAATTGTCGGCAAATCCAATATGGATGAATTTGCCATGGGCTCATCAAACGAACATTCCGCCATAAAACTTACCCGTAATCCCTGGGATCTGACGCGGATCCCCGGCGGTTCAAGCGGAGGCTCCGCAGCGGCGGTGGCCGCGGATATGTGTATCGGATCATTAGGATCGGATACCGGCGGGTCGATCCGTCAACCCGCGTCACACTGCGGTGTTGTGGGGATGAAGCCTACCTACGGCCGGGTTTCCCGATTCGGTCTGGTGGCATTTGCTTCCTCTTTGGATCAGATCGGTCCGCTGACCAAGGATGTCACCGATTGCGCCATGGTAATGAATGTTATTTCGGGTTACGATTCCGCCGATTCCACATCAGTGCCCGAAGGGGTTCCGGATTATACCGCTTTTCTTGAGGACGATTTAAAAGGTATGGTTGTCGGTATCCCAAAGGAATACAGTTCCGCAAAAGGTTTGGATCCTGAGGTTTCCCATGCAGTTGATTGTGCCGTAGAAAAAATTCAAGGATTGGGGGCCGGATGTGTTGAAGTCTCTCTGCCTCACACGGAACATGCGGTGGCCGCCTATTATGTGATTGCGCCTTCAGAAGCCAGTTCCAATCTTGCCCGGTACGACGGGGTTAAGTATGGTTATCGGGACAAGAATAAAAAAAGTATTATGGAAATGTACAAAAGCACCCGTTCCAGAGGGTTCGGTCCGGAAGTTCAACGGCGCATTATTCTGGGCACTTACTCACTGTCTGCTGGATATTACGATGCATACTACGGCAAGGCGTCCCAGGTTCGAACCTTGATCATAGAGGATTTTAAAAAAGCATTTGAAAGCTGTGATGTGATCCTGTCGCCGGTAGCGCCGACCCCGGCATTTAAGATAGGGGAAAAAGTCGATGATCCGCTGACCATGTATTTATCCGACATCTTTACCCTCTCGGCAAACCTTGCCGGAATACCCGGCATTTCCGTTCCTTGCGGGTTTTCATCAAAAGGACTTCCCATCGGGCTCCAGATAATGGCAAAACATTTTGATGAAGGAAAAATAATTAAAGTCGCATACAATTTCGAGCAAAATACAGATTTTCACAGGAAAAAACCAAACCTGTAAAAGATGATTAAACCACGAAGAACACAAAGGACCACGAAGATTGGAATTTGATGAATTGTCAAATAAGGTTATTGGCTGTGCAATTGAGGTGCATCGCAATTTAGGACCCGGATTGCTTGAATCAACCTACGAACAGTGTCTTGCCCATGAGTTTAAAATTGAAGGCATGCCATTCAAGTTACAATACCCTCTTCCTGTTGAATACAAAGGTATAAAGCTTGATTGTGGTTATCGGATTGATCTACTTGTTGCCAATAGCTTAATTGTTGAGTTGAAAAGTGTAGAGAATGTGTTACCAATACATCAAGCTCAACTACTAACATATATGAAATTGTCAGGTATAAAAATCGGATTATTGATGAATTTTAACGTTAAATATATGAAGGACGGAATTAAGCGAATGGTTTTATAAATTCTTCGTGCACTTCGTGGTCTTCGTGGTAAAAAAAAAATCAGTAAAGGAAATTAGATTATGACGATTCAGCCAAAAGGGGACGATTTGAGGAAAGCCGTCAAGTGGGTTTCCGATGAACGCATGTACAACCCGGAAAAGAGATTAAAGGCACTCATCGAAGAGGCATGCCTGAAATTCAACCTGTCGCCCATGGATGCGGATTT
>CAZIIV010000161.1:0-6549 GCA_964539365.1 uncultured Desulfobacteraceae bacterium
TGTATCGAGATTTTAAAGATGATTAATGCATTGATCGGCAGTTTACGAAAAAAAGACACTGCACCACTTCCATCCTAACCCCTACCCCCTATATCTCTTATACTCAGACCTAACGCCCTGTGTCAGCAGGCATTTTTTTGCTCCGGGGGACGCAGATGTTATCCGGCACCTTTTTTATTTGGAAGTTCCAGCAGGCGCACATCATCAAGATCAACCGTTCTTCCTGAGGCTTTTTTAGAAGAAATTAAATCTTCCCGAGAAACAACATAAAACGACTGTCCCTGATATTCCAGTGTGTTGCGATGTGTCCATCCATCTTTGAAACTCAAACCCGGCGTTGATGTTTGTACATCTATCCGAACACGGTCCTTAAATATTGTTATTTCATTAGAAAGGATTTCTTCCACATTTGTAAGAGATGCTGTACCTATCCCGGCCTCTAAAAGAGCGTCAAGAAGGCGCTGGGTATTTTCAGGAGTGGCGTCAATAAGAATATCTAAATCAAATGTAGCCCTTGGGACTCCATAAAGAACAAAAGCTATACCTCCGATCACAATATATCTGACTTCATGTTTCTGAAAGGATGCGAACACGTCCTTGAGTCGGTTGAGCATCTTTTTTTCCTGCGAGATCAGGGTTTATTTCTAATGCCAAGTCTGTGAAATGACATAGAATCTCCATCCGTTCTGACATAGGAAGTGCACGGAACCAGAGAACTTTTGCTTCTATGGATTCATCGTTTCTATTGTGAGAAATTTGATTCATACAGATAACTTAACAAATTTTTATTATTTTTTCAACGTATAACTCGTGTCCATCCATAAATGTGGATTTTTGTTCAAAATCAAGCCTCCGGCTCGTAGAGGCACGATCCTGCGCCTCGGAGAGAAGCGGAGCCGGAGGCAGTCATTCCGGCGAAAGCCGGAATCCAGTCTTTTCAATCAGTTGCAGAGCACCTGGACTCCTCCCGGACTTGATCCGGGATCTACCGGAGTGACGACTTTTTGCGAGTTCATCAAATTTGTATAGCCTCCAAAAACAAAACCGCCTGATGGCACCTTGTCAATTTTGCATTCATTTGTGTGGATCATCCCCTCCATGTCCGTGACCGCTCCGAGACCTTTGAAAAACGCCCCCTTTTACCCAGAAAAAAATACGTGATAAAAACTTGTGATGTTTTGTGTGCTAAATGGAATTTTTTGATAAATTATTTATTACCGGCGTTTAATTTTGTCCATAGGGGAACAACTTCATTTTCTCTGAGGAAATTTCCTAGGAGGGGATTTCACCCATACAGCAGGGAAAATATTTAGGATATTATAGGATAGCACGTATTGATAAGGAATTTAGGGGCTTCGCCCCAATTGGAAAAATGGAATGATGGAGTAATGGAATGATGGGTTTAAAGGAGTTTTTTACAATTAACATGGTTTATTTCCGATCTTACCCCCAATATTCCAATATTCCAATATTCCATTCTGAAGGCATAAGCAGGTTGCTATTAAAAAAACCTGTATTTACTAAAATTTTTAGAAATTCCAAGACGTTTAATTATTCTTTCCATAACTCAATGTCAATTAGCCCGAGCTTCGCAGCATAACGTGTCAGTTCCACAATGCTATGTACATCGAGTTTGCGCATAATATTGTGGCGGTGGTTTTCCACGGTTTTGGGACTGATAAAAAGTTTATCGGCAATCCGGCTTGTAGACAGACCTTCGGCCAGCAAAACCATGACCTCCTGCTCGCGAGCGGTCAGTAAGTCGTAACTGCTTCCCGTCACGGCGATCTGTTTTTCCGGCAACCCAATAAGCTTGTTTATTACTTTATGGGAAACCGACGTATCCATAAAATAATGACCTTTCAACACACATTCAATTCCCTCCAGGAGTTTATCCGCAGCCGAGTCTTTTATTAGATAGCCCATAGCGCCGCACTGAAATGATTTTACGATATACTCTATTTTGGAATGCATGCTCACGACCAATATCCGTATTTTTGAGGAAACTTTTAAAATATCCCCAATCAGCACAAGACCTGTTATATCCGGCAGGGCCATATCCAGCAACACCAGATCGGGCTTAAGTTCTTTTACCAGTTGAAGTCCGCTCTGCCCGGTGCCGGCCTCCCCGGCTATTTCATATTTGGAGTTTTGACTGATGATCGTTTTAAGGCCTTCCCGAAACAAAGGATGGTCGTCAATGATTACTATACGCTGTTTCTTGCTCACTTTTTTGCCTCTTAACAGGAATTATTATCAATATCTTGGTACCTTGCATGTGGCCTGATTTAATCGTTATTTGGCCCCCAAGCAGGTTGACCCTTTCTTTCATACTTTGCAGTCCTATCCCTTTTTTATAACCTGATGAAAGTTCTTGCTCCGTTATATCAAAACCTTTTCCATCATCTTCAATGCGAAGGATGATATTCGGAGATGCACCCAACAGCGTGATTTTGCCCCGGTCGGCATCGGCATGTTTGCTGATGTTACTCAGGCCTTCCTGGACCAGACGGTAAAGATGGATCGACGTATGAAAATCCAAGGTTAACATATGTATTCCGGCCGAATGAAAGTCAATTTTCATCCCTCTATTTTCAGAAAAATCTTCACAATACATCTTAAGTGCCCTTACAAGGCCCAGTTCTTCCAGGCCGGGTGGCTGTAAATCATAGGCCAGATTCCTGACAGATATATTAATCTGTTCACTGAGTTTGGATAATTTCGCCGCTTTTTCCTTTAATTCAGGAGAGATGGCCGATTGGTTTTTTAGGAGCATATCACAGCCGATTTTCAGTGACGAAAGGTTTTGGGCGATACTGTCATGCAGCTCATAGGAAAGCTTCTTGCGCTCATGTTCCTGGGCCTGTATGAGCATTTGAGAAAGATTCCTCACAAGATCTTCGGCTTGCTTGCGTTCGGTCGTGTCGTTGATAAAGCCTTCAACCGCCACTATTTCCCCGCTTTGATAAACCGGCTGGATGTTATACTCATGATATCCACAGGAACCATTTTTTAAATATCGTCTCAATTCTCCCTTGAACGTCTCGCCGGATAGCGCCCGGCGAAAATTCTCCCGGGATTGCTCCCTGTTTTCTTCCGGCTGGATGAGCTCAAAGTTCTTGCCGATAATTTCCCTGCCGGAATATCCGTACATACGTTCCCATTCGTGATTGACATACTCAAACAATCCATCTTCCCCAATTCGATAGTAACCGAAAGGAGCGTTATCAACAATATCTCGAAATCTCTTCTCGCTTTGCTTCAAGGCCTTTTCGGTTTTTTTCTGCTCGGTGATATCCCTGGAACTCTGGATGAAACCTTTAATTTTTTCTTTCTCACTAATTATCGGCACACTATAGGAATCGAAATACTTACCCCCTATCTCGGGATAATACATGGTATGTTTTTCCATATGACCCGTTTCCCGGGCCTTCAGGCACGGGCATCCGACACAGGGCGTTTGTCTGCCCCGCAGGATCTTATAACAAAATTGGCCGATGACATCTTCAAGTGAAACATTTAAATCCGAAACAACTGTTTTATTGGCCCAGATGATTTTCAAGTCCGCATCAACATAACGAATCTGATCCAGGGAAACATCAAGAATCGCCTGTTTCTGGCTTTCGGATTCTTGTAGGGATTGCTTGAGTCGCTGGTTGCGAACAACGTTATCAATAACACTGGGCAGCAGGGTAAAAAAGTCCCCGGTCTTAACCAAATAATCTTTGGCCCCGGATTTAATGGCTTGTACCGCAATATTCTCGTCTCCCTGGCCGGTGATCATAATAACCGGGGTATCTATATTCTGTTGATTCAAAACCTCCAAAAACTCAACACCATTCATGCCGGGCATGAGGTAATCTGTTATGATAACCGTGGGGTTGATTTTATCAAGCCGTTCAAGGCAGGTAGTTGCCTCCAGAAAATGAACCACCGAAGCGGATGTAAACTCCCGGGCAATGGCTCGCTTCATGAGGCTGAAATGAGCTTCCTCGTCTTCAATGATTACAACCTTTAAACTCTCCACGATTAAAACTCCCAAAATTTTTCTTTTCAGAACCCTTCGTTTATGCAAAGGTTCACTCTTGATGAACTTGTAAAAAGTCAAAATTGATACGGCAAACTAAAAAGTTCAAGTTCAAGGCGTCGCGAATTTCGTGGAATGAGGCGTACTTATGTACGCCGCAGTGAACACGAAATGAAGCGCAACGCAGAAATTGGACTTTTTACGAAGCCGTCAATCTTCAATGACGGGCGGCTTATTCAGTATCATCCAGTAAAAATCAGCTTGTGCAATCTTTTCTTCAAATGCCTTGAAGCCTACGGGTTTTGTCAGGTAGCTGTTGGCATAATGTTCATAGGATCGAACGATATCCTCCTCCCGTTCCGAGGTGGTCAGCATAATCACCGGAATGCGTTTCAGGTCAGGGTCTTCCTTAATCGTTTTCAGGACCTCTATTCCATCGATACCGGGCAGCTTAATGTCCAGCAGAATCAATCCCGGAACCGGATATTTTTCTTTATCCGCATACGGGGCACGATTGTACAGGTAATCCAGTGCCTGCTCTCCATTAGAAACAATGTCCACCCGGTTGGCATTTCCCGCCTTTCGAATGGCCCGTTTGGTAAGTTCCGCATGAGCTTCCTCATCTTCCACAAGCAAAATGTTTGAGGGTTGGTAATCCATATGCTCAGTTCTCCTTGTTTTTTAGGGTGAAAAAAAAGGCGGCCCCTTTCCCCGGCTCGGATTCCACCCAGACTCTGCCGCCATGGTACTCGATAATCCGTTTTACAATTGCAAGCCCAATACCGGTTCCCTCTTCAATTCTTTTAGCGGACGGCAGCCGCTGAAACACCTGGAAAATTTTTTCAAAATATATTTCTTCAATGCCGATACCGTTATCTTTGACAAAGATCACCTTCTGGTCATCCCGCTCTCGAACGCCTACCTCAATTCGTGGAGAGGGGTTTTCCTTGCCAATATATTTAATTGCATTGGATAACAGGTTCTCCATGACCTGAATTAATCGTTTTTTTTCACCATAAACCAGCGGGAGCCCTTTCGAAACGATAACCTGAACATTTTTCGCCTCGATCCGAGGTTTAAGCCCTGCAATAACTTCTTCCATGAGCTCCGCAAAAGGAAATTCGGTCTTTTTTATCGTTAACCGTCCGATGCGGGAGAGTTCCAGCAAGTCGTTGATCAAAGTATCCATCTTTTGGGTCGCATCACCGATATAATTCAGGTATCTTTCACAATCTTCAGGGATCAGGTTTCCAAAATCTTCACGCAGGGCGCCCATAAACCCCTCAATGGTAACAATGGGCGTCTTCAGGTCATGGGAGACCGAGAATACAAAGGTTTCAAGTTCCGCATTTTTGTCGGAAAGTTCCTTGAGCAGTGCCTGCAACTTCTTTTCATTTTTCTTTAACGCTTCTTGAGCCAATTTTCGTTCACCGACTTCATGAAAGGCATAGTCTCTGGCCTGCCGGTACATTTGCATTCTATGAATGAGAAAATGAAGAAGCAGCGAAAGCATTGCGGAGATGAACATACCGAAAGCCAGAAGGCCCGGGTTCCGAACCACTCTGGACCGATAAAGGGCAGGATTAGGGAAAAGTTCCAAATTCCAGGTTTTTCCGGGGAAACGGATCTCTTGAAGCACGTGCAGATTATGCTTTTCCGCATTGCTATGGCTCTGTTCTTCATTCGTATAAATCAGTCGATCAGCTTCGTAAATACTGATCCAAAACTCCGTGAGTATATTCTCGGCCATACAGGCATCCATAACCCGCTTGACCTGAAATACACCGTTCAGGTAACCTTGCACCCGGCCCGTATAAACCAGTGGCCAGAAGGCATGGAAGCCCAGTCCTCCCTGAACAAGTTCCTCACAGGGGGTGGCCATATATTTGAGAGACGTTCCGGTCTTTTGAAATGTATCCTGCACCCACGGATTCAGATGCTCAAAGGCGCTGTTGCCGATGAAATGTTCATTGCTTTCTTCGGGGTAAACCCAGCGAACAATTCCTTGGGGATCGATCCAGTTGATCCCCGAAAAACCGCGGTGATGGGTGTAAAAATCTTCGGCAAACTCAAGAAAACGTTTCTGACTGAAGTCAGGCGGGGTTCTTTCGACCCATCTGTCGGCCAATAATTCAAGAGAAGCCATGCGTGCTCTCATCAGACCTTGGACACGAATCCGTATCTGATCCGAAGACGTTTCCATATGTCGCATGACAAGCTGTTGTTCATGCTTGTTTTGATTTTGCCACAGAAGGATTGCGCCGCTGCCAAAAATTAAAAATGTGGCGATAGGGAAAAAAAATTTGAAATGGGATAGGGATATCTTCAACGGGAATCTGTATCTGATATTGTATCCGGGTTAAAAACCGTATTGTCGATACACGCAAAATATTTCATAAGACCATGCCTGTCGCATAGGAGTTAGGACCCTTTTCTCTCCCAGTCTCAGGCCGTCATTCCGGCGAAAGCCGGAATCCAGTCTTTTAAAGCAGTTGCAGACCATCTGGACTCCTCCCGGACTT
>CAZIIV010000162.1:0-6542 GCA_964539365.1 uncultured Desulfobacteraceae bacterium
CAGTCAGTCGGTTTCCAAGAGAAACACGCCGTCGCTACGCTGCAGAGAAATCAAATGTGTTTGCCCTGTTTCCTTCCGTAGTTCCTTGGGTCTGTCGGAGGAAAGAGTTAAAACGAATCAACCTGTTAATCAAGCAGTTTCCAGCTCCCTTTGGTGGCCTTGATCATAACAATGTCTTTCATTGACAAGCCGTTATGATCCTGAGGGCTTATATTGTAAATGCCGCTGATTCCCACATACCTTTTGGTGTTTTCGATAGCATCCCGGATTTTAGCCCTGTCCGGGCCGGCCTTTTTAATGGCATCAATAACGATGAAGGCTGCATCCGCACCATAGGCGACCATTGTTCCCGGTTCATGGTTGAATTTTTCCTTATACGCCTTTACATAGCCTATAATTTTCTTTTTTTGGATGTCGGTGTCGGGAAGTTGATTCCCTACCACAATCTTGGTAGAAGGCATCATTACACCCTCTCCGGCCTCTCCGGCTACCTTCCAGAAGATAGGATCTCCGGAGCCGTGGCATTCAAACAGAGGCGCCTTGATCCCCAACTGTTTAACATTTTTGGCAATGATACCCATGGCGGGACCCACAGTCCAGGCGATGATTCCATCAACGTTTTTGGCGTTGATGTGGGTCAACTGGGCGGTCATATCAACATCCTTTGGTTGAAAGGCCTCCTGGACAGCAACCGTTACGCCGTACTTGGGCGCCTGGACCATTACGTTTTTGAGACCGTCTTTTCCGAATCCTTCGTTGGAATAGAGAAATCCTATGTTTTTGATGTTATGTTTGCTCATATATTGGCAGATCTTACCCATTGCATCCGCAGCCTTATACGGAGATTTAAAGGTCCATTTGGGTAACGAGTTTGGATCCTTTTTATCCAGAGGAGCCTTCAAGATAACATCTCCTCCCGAATGCATGAAGGTTGGAATCTTTTCCTTTTCAATGAATCCTCTCATGGCCATAGCTGTTCCGGTAAGTGTCGGTCCTATTATGGCAACTATGTCCTGGGATTCCAAAACTTTTTTCAGGGCCATGACCGCCTTGGTGGGGTTGCTCTCCGTATCTCCCATCACCATTTCCAGCATGCGGCCATTGATGCCTCCTTTTTGATTCACCTCATCTATGGCAAGTATTACGGCATCCCGCTGGGATGTTCCAATATGAGCGGCACGACCGGTTAAAGCAAAAATACCCGCAATTTTAATGGGTTCAGCACTATAGCAGAGTGATGATCCCAACATAAAACTGAAAGCCAGAGTTCCTACAAAAATCATCAAAAAAAATTTTTTCATTTTTTCTCTCCTAACCCGGACAAGCCGGAACCAAAAATATTTGCCACAAAGACACTAAGTCACAAAGCATATATTTATTATTCTTTCTTCGTGCCTTGGTGTCTTAGTGACGGAATGAAAAAAGTTTTGCCACAAAAAGCACAAAATTTACAACTCAGTAACCAATGAATTTGAGTAGCCACTTTTGCGCTCGTGATATATAAAATTTTTCACCTCCCCTCTTTGTTATTTGTAATTTCCACTAACTCAACGACGGGAGCATTACCGATTTGTTAAAATGGTTTTCACCCATTAACTTATTCATTTTTTGAGCGAAAGCCTTGCAATCAGGTTTCAGGTGTCAGGTGTCAGGAGTAAGAAACGAATTAGCTGATACCTGACACCTGAAACCTGAAACCAAAAAGTCTTGGATAGCAATTAACAAACTGGTAATGCACCTCTCAACGATTCTGTGAACGGATATTAAGTGCCTAAGAATCTTGTCCAAGATAGGCTCTTTTTACTTCCACGGTTTCAAGAAGATCAGACGCGATCCCATGGAGCCGAATTTTTCCGGTTTCCAGTACATAAGCTCGATCAGCTATTTTAAGGGCTGCTCTTGCATTCTGTTCTACCAGAAGAATGGTGGTTCCCTCATTTCTGAGTCTTTCAATAACAGAGATGATTTCTTGAACCACCAGCGGTGCAAGACCCAGCGAGGGTTCGTCCAGGAGCAAAAGGACCGGTTTTCCCATCAACCCCCTGCCCATGGCCAACATCTGCTGTTCTCCACCGCTAAGGGTTTCCGCTCGTTGATTCAGCCGTTTTTCAAGAACAGGAAAAAGCCGTAATATGTATTTAAAATCTTCTGATATTTCTTTCTTGTTCTGATTTCCTCTCCTCCGATAGGCCCCCAGTTCGAGATTCTCCCGGACCGTTAACGGCCCAAAAAGATGCCTTCCTTCCGGAACCTGGATGATGCCCAGCTCAACGATTCTTTCCGGAGAAAAAGATACGATGTTTTTTCCTTTAAATACTATTTTCCCTTTAGATGGCCTAGTGATACCGGAAATAAGGTTTAAAAGCGTTGTTTTGCCGGCGCCGTTTCCACCGATCAAAGCCAAAATTTCTCCTTCCTTCTGGATAAGAGAAATATCATCAAGCGCCTGAACCCCTCCATAATGGGAACTTATGCCGTCTATTTTAAGCACAGCCGGTTAAAAGTCCTTCCCCAAATAGGCCTCAATGACTTTAGGATTATTTTGTATCTCCTTAGAACTCCCTTCTGCAATTTTCTCTCCGTAGTTCAGCACCGTAATAATATTTGAAATGCCCATTATTAGATTCATATCATGTTCCACCAGAACAACGGTTATCCCTTTTGCCCTGATTTTGAGAATTGTGTGTGACATCTCTTTTGTCTCTTGTAAATTAAGTCCGGCCACCGGTTCATCCAAAAAAAGAAGTCTGGGCTCCATAGCCAATGCGCGGGCAATTTCCACCCGTTTTTGATCTCCGTAGGGAAGGCTGTCCACACGCAGATCCGCCTTTGAATCAAGGTCTAAAAATTTTAACGTTTCATCGGTTTTTTCCCGAATAATTTTCTCTTCTTTCCACACCATAGGCATACGCACAAGACACCTTAAAAATCCGGAATGGCTCTTGGTATGCAATCCCACCATGACATTTTCTCGAACCGTCATATTCTTAAAGACCTGTATATTCTGAAAAGTTCTACCGATCCCCATATGGGCCACCTGAAAAGGACTTTTTTTATTCAGCTTTTTGCCTTGGAAGAAGATATCACCGGAACCGGGAGGATATATCCCCGTAATCAGGTTAATGGCTGTGGTTTTTCCGGCGCCGTTTGGGCCAATAATGGAGAAGATCAAGCCTTTTTCAACCCGGAAGGACAGGCGGTTTATGGCCTGTAACCCTCCAAAGTTTTTCGATATATCTTTTAGCTCAAGGATATAATCGGAATTGCCCACAATAAAATGCACTCCAAAGTCAGTTCGCTTCGCTCACCATTGGAATATTGGAATAATGGAATGGTGGAATATTGGATTCTGGAAAAATGGAAAATCGGGTTATTATAAAATTCCTCTAAAAAAATGAATATATGAATAACATCCTTTTAAGATCAACATTCCATTATTCCAACGTTCCATTATTTCTATGATCAAATACCCTCTGGCTCTTTCGCTGCGTGCGAGGCAGTTCCCCATGGTCCAAAATCTCCACTCGGCACCTCACCAGTATTTTGCGTCGGATTTCCGTTTCCAGACGTTCGGCCAAATGCATGTCATTTGCATTTCCGGTATCCGCTGCCCGTTCAACCTTAATCAGCATCATATCCCGTCCGCTTTCCCGTTGGTTGAGATGTATCTGAAATTCGCTGCCAAGTCCGTCCACTCGGCTCAGAACATGATCAATCTGGCTCGGATAGATATTTACCGCCCGGTATATAAACATATCATCCGTACGGCCGAGGATCCGGTCATGCATGGGCAAAGGAACGCCACAGGGGCATTTCTGATCAAAAAGTCGCGTAACGTCATGGGTTCGGTAGCGAATCAAAGGACTTCCTTCCTTACTCAACGTGGTGACAACCAGTTCTCCCTGTTGGCCGCAAGGAACCGGTTTTAGTGTTTCCGGGTCAAGAATCTCAAAAATAAAATGGTCTGCCCAGTAATGGATTCCATGATGATAGCTGCAGTCGAGGCCCGTGCCCGGCCCATAAAGTTCGGTCAGCCCATAAATATCAAAAATATGCTCAACACCCATGAGTTCCTTGATGCGTGTTCGCATTGACGCACTGTGGCGTTCTGCGCCGAGAATAATCCTTTTAACTTTGATTCTTGATAAGAGATTGCGTTTATAAATTTCCTCCGCCATAAGCAGGGCCATGGATGCCGTGGAACAGAAAACAGTGGTTTGCATATCTACCATCATTTCGCAATGCATTTCCGCGTTGGCAGGCCCTAAGGGTACTGCCATGGCTCCGAACCGCTCACAGCCCGCCTGAAATCCCACACCCGCAGTCCATAAGCCATAGCCCACGGCGATCTGTACACGATCTTCTCGGGTTAAACCCGCAAGCTCATAGCATCTTGCGAAAATATCAGCCCATACATCAAGATCTCTTTGCGTATAGCAGAGCACTTTGCGCTTCCCGGTAGTTCCTGAAGACGCATGAATGCGGACAATATCTTCAAAAGGCGCTGCCCTCAAAGGGAAAGGGTATTCTTGCTGTAAATCGTCTTTATCGGTAAATGGAAGATGTTCGATATCTTTAAGCGACCGGATATCTTCGGGTCGTATGCCTGCTTTGTCGAATTTCTTTTTATAAAAGGTTGAATTTTTGTAAGCGTAGCCGACCGTCCATTTCAGACCTTCACGCTGATTTTTTTTTAATTTGTCATCCGTCAAATCATAAGGAATAAAACTCATAATAAACGCCTCCAAATATATCATATCATCGCTTCGTGATTCTATAGAACGCCTATCTGCAAAGCTCTCGCTTGCGAGGCGGGCGGGCGGCTTTGCCGTTTTATTAAGAAAATTTCCATATTATCAAGTTAGAGTAAAAAAACCGGTGTTCTGAGAAGAAGCACCGGCTTTTAAATCAAAAGAGCTATGAGCTACTTCTGTCTCGATTCGGGAAGCTTCTCACAGCTATAAAATTTTTTATTTTATTCGGAATGGTGAGCAGGCTTCATTAACTTCGCCACCACCAACACATTAGTTTCATTATAATTTTAGTCTTTGTTCCAGGTTAATTAACTACTTAAAACGAAAACAGCTTTTTTCCCTTACCTGAGTTGAAACTTTTTGTCAAGTAACTATAAGCGGTTTAGTTGGAATTTCCAATAAAGATGCGAAATCCGAAGCGGCTGAAAAAAAACACACGGGCGGCCATTTTTTTATTGAAATTTTTAATTAGAAAGATAATATAGGGCAAATTTTTTTTGCTTCATTATGAGGAGGAAAAGGATGCATAGAATACAAATCGGTATATTGTGCATGATTATGATTTTTGTTTTTGGGACATCTCTTGAGGTTGCCGGTCAGGATCCAAACTATAGTGAGCAAAACCAGGATGTTATGACCGTACCCATGGGGATTATCATACTTAAACCAGATGCGTCTGTGGAACAGAAGAAGTCTCCTGTCGAATTCAATCACTCCAAGCATTTTCTTTATGATTGCCGAACCTGCCATCACAAATGGGAAGGAAATGCCAAAATCACCAATTGTACAACTTCAAATTGCCACGATTTGCTCAACTCACCGGAAAAGCCCACAAAATACCTGGCTTATACGGATACGGGCATAAAGTATTATAAATATGCCTTTCATCAAAGCTGTATTGGCTGCCATAAAGAAATAAAAATCAAGAGAAAAAAAATGGAGATGTCGTTTAAACCGCATGAAGCGAAGCTGCCTAGAACCGGCCCCACCGCTTGCATCGAGTGCCATCCCGAAGAATAATCTTGCTTCTTAAAAGATGTTAAAAGAAAAGAAGATTGCAACGTTAGTTAGAGAAAGCAAAACACTGTTTATTATTATTGCAGTGGTTCTTTTCCTGGTTGAACTATAATTTTTTTCGCTTGCAGCAATGACATCCGGGCGCAAATCATGGCTTCAAAAAGAAACAACCGAAACGTCGACTTGAGCCTCGGCATATAACAGTTAATTTCGAGGCATGAGCGGGTTTGGGGACTATTTTGGCTTGACATTTGGCTTGACATTTGCGAAAAAACGATTTTATTGATTTATAAGTATGATGAAGGCCCGGCGGTTTTTGCGGGTTGATTTCGCTTTAAAGGATTTTTCCCTTTGTCAGCGTGACGACCTGAAGCTTGGGACTACAAATGAGAGGATTTAAAAGGAGGTCAGAATTATGGCAAACGGGATCGTGAAGTGGTTCAGTGACAAAAAAGGGTTTGGATTTATTGAGCAGGAAGACGGTACGGACATTTTTGTCCATTATTCTTCCATTAACATGGAAGGGTTCAAAACCCTTGCTGAAGGAGAACGGGTGACTTTTGACGTGGAACAGAGCGACCGCGGACCGTCAGCAAAAAACGTTCAAAAAGCTTAGTTTCCAAAATAATCATGTTATCAAAGGCATCTCATTGAAACAAGATGGGGTGCCTTTTTTTGTTTGCTTTGCACGGACGAATCAGAACAAAACGTCATCTTAACTATTTTCCATCCAGAAATGGTAGATTTTGGTTTCCGGCAAGGCCCGAGCGA
>CAZIIV010000163.1:0-6523 GCA_964539365.1 uncultured Desulfobacteraceae bacterium
CAGGTTTTCACATTTTTTGGCCACCATCTTGAGTTGATGAGCGGCCGCAAAATGATCAACAATTTTCAATTCATACATGATGTCCCATCCTCTTAATGAGCTTAAGATTGATTGATCAGGTTGCACCGGCATTGCCGCTTTTAAGAATATTTTTTAATTTGTTCGACAGCTTTCCCGATTCGATTTTTGCGAATTCTTTCAGAAGCGCTTCCTGCTTTTTGTTGAGGTTGACGGGTGTTTTTATTAGAGTTTGGATTATTTGATCCCCCCGTCTGCCGTTCCTGAGAGACGGAATTCCCTCGCCGCGCAAACGAAACAGGTCACCGGGCTGGGTGCCTTTTGTAATTTTAAGTTCCTTTCTGCCGTTTAAGGTAGGCACCTCTATGGTATCGCCAAGGGCCGCCTGTATAAAGGAAATTCCCACCTGGCAGATGACGTTTGTGTTGTCTCTCTCAAAGAAGTCATGGGGCTTCACATGAATAAAAACATAAAGATCTCCCGGAGGTCCGCCATAAAAACCTGCTTCGCCTTCGCCTGTCAAACGAAGCCTGGATCCGTTATCCACACCGGCCGGAACTTTTACGGCCACCTTTTTTTTAACTCGAATCTGTCCGTATCCGTTACAAGCAGCACATGGATGCGGTATGGTTTGGCCATTGCCCTGACATTGGTGGCATGTGGTCCTCACCGTAAAAAACCCCTGGCTTCGGGTAACCTGGCCCGTTCCGTTACACTGTCTGCAGATTTTCGGATGGGTGCCCGGTTCGCAACCATTCCCCCCACATGTAGGGCAGCCCTCCACCTTTTCTAATCCTATTTCGGTCTCTGTTCCAAAGGCGGCTTCCATAAAGCCAAGGGTAAGGTCGTAACGAAGATCATTTCCCTTATGTACCCTGCTTCTGGAACGACGTCCAGAGCCGAATCCGAAAAAATCTTCAAAAATTCCTCCGAAACTGGAAAAAATATCTTCAAAACCTCTGAATCCGGAAAAACCCGATCCTTCAAGGCCCTGATGGCCAAACTGATCATAAATACTCCGTTTCTGAGGGTCTCGAAGCACCTCGTAAGCCTCGGAAGCCTCCTTGAATTTTTCTTCAGCCTCTTTATCTCCGGGATTCCGATCCGGATGATATTTTAAAGCCAGCTTTCGGTAGTGAGCCTTTAACTCGCTATCATCCGCATTACGGTCTACGCCTAAAGCCTCGTAGTAATCTCGTTTGCTAGTCATCTACAGAAACGTCTCTGGACCTGTATTCCGCAAAAAACGGAATCAAGATCACAAGTCTTATGTTAATAAAGCAATTCGGTAAAAAGAAAAGTCTATATATGTTAATTCAAGAAAATAATACAAAAACCGGTGTTGTCAATGAAGAATTGGGATTTAAAAATTTATGATTTTGGATCAAAGAGGGATTGCCCGCCTGACATCCTGAGACCTTTATCTTGGAATTTTCAAAGGTCTCGTCCTAACCCACAAACGGTCTCCGAATAACAGTATCCTTTTGCCACCGCAGGTCGTCCCGATCGGGGTATTCAATGTTGTAATGAAGCCCGCGGCTTTCTTTCCTGTGACTGGCGCATTTGATAATAAGTTCAGCCACGATTGCTATGTTTCTAAGTTCAACAAGGTCTGCGGAAACCCTGAAATTCCAGTAATATTCATGGATTTCTCTCTGAATGCTTTCAATTCGCCTTTGTGCCCTGGCCAAACGTTTGTCCGATCGGACGATTCCGACATAGTTCCACATAAATCGCCTGATCTCATCCCAGTTATGTGAAACCATAATAACTTCATCACTGTCTGTGGTGCCGACTTCATCCCATGGCGGTGGGTCAGGAGTGGAACTAAAATCCAATTCATCAAGGTCCTTAACCGCCCGTATAGCGGCTGTATGGGCATAAACCAGGGCCTCGATCAGTGAATTGCTTGCGAGTCTGTTAGCCCCGTGAAGTCCGGTGCAAGCCGTTTCACCCACGGCATAGAGTCGACGCAAATCCGTTCTGCCGAACATGCCGGTGGCAACGCCGCCACACAGGTAATGTGCAGCGGGAACAACAGGGATAGGTTCCTTTGTCATATCAAAGCCAAAGGTAAGGCATTTTTCATATAAATTCGGAAAGTGTTCTTTTATAAAATCGGCATTTTTGTGGGTTATATCGAGAAATACGGAATCGTCTCCGCTTTTCTTGAGTTCCGTATCGATGGCCCGTGCAACCACGTCACGGCATGCAAGATCCTTATGGGGGTCATATTTTTCCATGAAAGCGTTACCCGAAGAATCGATTAGAATCGCCCCTTCACCCCTCACAGCCTCTGAAATAAGGAAATTTTTGGCATCCGGGTGATATAAACAGGTGGGATGAAACTGGACAAATTCAAGGTTGGCCACCGTGGCGCCGGCCCGGTATGCCATAGCAATCCCGTCTCCGGTGGCAATATCAGGATTGCTTGTGTAAAGATAAACTTTGCCCGCGCCACCGGTCGCAAGGAGTGTTATCTTGGCACAAAAAGTTTTGACATGATTTGTTTGTCTGTCAAGGACATATGCCCCACAACAATAGTCTTCATGAGTCGTAGTGATCTGCCCCCTTTTCATGCGGGTTGAAATGGTGATAAGATCTATAGCGATATGATTTTCGAACAAGGCAATCCGATCGTGATTTTTGACATGCGCCACCAAAACACTTTCAAGCTCCATTCCGGTCATGTCATGGGCATGCACAATACGCTTGTGAGAGTGGCCTCCTTCCCGTCCCAAATCAAAATCAATGTCCAAACCCGTCAATTTTGGATCTGTTCCCTGTTTCTCTTTCACATTGAAATGTACACCAAGTTCGACCAACTCACGAATTCTGTCAGGACCGTTTTTAACAACCATCTCCACAACATCCCGGTTACATAGACCATCCCCTGAAGCCAGTGTATCCCGGATGTGAAGATCAAACGAATCAACTTTGTCGAAGACAGAGGCGATACCCCCTTGGGCCTGTGAGGTGTTGCTGTCCATGATCCCCTTCTTGGTAACCAAAGCAACACTGCCAAATTTTGCCACCTTAAGAGCAAAACTAAGGCCGGCTACGCCACTGCCGATGATTAGAAAATCTACATTAATCTGCGTCATGGTATTATTTTGTGTTGAAAAAATCGAATCTGTCAATAATTTCTTTAAAAATGCCGTTAAATATGGTAAATTTATATGGAATACTGGAATACTGGAATACTGGAATATTGGGATAAGGGCGGAAATAAACCATTTTAATTGTAAAAAACTCCTTCAAACGCATCATTCCATTACTCCATCATTCCATTATTCCAATTGTGAGCGAAGCGAACTAATTTATGATAGCATACGATTTACGATGTATCAACGGCCATTCCTTTGAGGGTTGGTTTGAAGACGGACAGGCATACGAAAAACAAAAGAAAAACGGCTTTATTTCGTGTCCCGTTTGTGAAAGCACGTCCATCGCCAGGATCCCTTCGACGTTTGCCATAAAATCGTCTTCATCTCTAAAAAAAATTTATGACCCGGATGAAGATCTTTCAGATATTAATCGAAAGATCGTCGACTTTGTAGAGAAAAACTTTGATGATGTGGGATCTGATTTTACCAAAGAAGCCTTAAAAATGCATTACGGCGTTATAGAGCCGAGAAACATCAGAGGTGTCAGTACTAAAGGGGAAGAAAAGACGTTAAAAGAAGAGGGAATTCAGTTTATAAAAGTCCCCATGCCCGTCGTGCCGGATACGGATGCTTAGGGTTCACGAAATACTCCGATTAACTTTCGTACCCCATGCGGTCAGATTTTCCGTTATGAACCTGACGATTTGGTGATGTACATCCTGCCCACTCCCTTTCACAGGTATGGGGTCTCCGAATTTTATATATAATTCTTTGCTGGGGTCCACGGCGCCCATATCTTTAAAAATTCTTCCATTGCCCTGAAAATCGGTCTTCAACGCAACCGGGACCACGGCCAGCCCGGCTTTTCGCGCCAACTTAACTCCCAGTGAATTAAAAGATGCAACATCAAACACGGAACTTCTGGTGGCCTGGGGGAATATGATGACCGAACAACCCTGAGAAATCAATGTTTGTCCTTGCATTAGGACCAACTTCAAATCTTCCCGGGGATTTTGACGAGTCACTGCGATGGGATGGATGGCTCTGATAATCGAGCCGAGAACCGGGTATCGTAACAATCCTTTCTTAACAACAAACGTAACGCGATTAAATGCAAGGAGAATGCAGGGAAGAACCAGAGTATCGAGCAGACTCATATGGTTGGCAACGTAAACCAGCGGTTCCTGATGTTCCGACACCCCTTTCAGACCTGATACATGAAGCCTTCCACCCGCAGATTCTACAATTTTAACAACGCCCAGAGAACCGCGCGCCCAGGTCTTTCGGTCATAAGTCCCTTTGCGTGCGGTGATACTTTCCATCAGAATGATATATAGAAGCTGAACATAATAAATGAACGTGGCCCAGAAGGGAAATTTCTTTACCAGAAAACAACATCTTCGGGAACTTTGATAGCCGTAGCTGGTTTTGAGAATATGCCAGAATTGATCTATATCCATAGTTCTCTTTCAGTTCAACTTTTCTTCAAGACTGTTGCCAATGGATCTCAGGCGAACGCTTTCCCGTTCCACAACAACCGAAATAGATCCC
Organism: uncultured Desulfobacteraceae bacterium; assembly: GCA_964539365.1. GTDB lineage: Bacteria > Desulfobacterota > Desulfobacteria > Desulfobacterales > UBA11574 > S5133MH16. The sequence goes on from CAZIIV010000163.1 coordinate 4,677, forward strand.
AGGTTTTCCCCGGGATACGGCTCCCTGTGAGCAATTTCAAGACAAAAGTCCAGGCCCGCTTCCAAATTGTTTTTAAATTCCAGCAACGCTTTGATTTCAGGGGCCGTTAAAGAAGACTCCGCCACCATCTTTTCAAAATATTCCACATACATTTCAATTTCTTTGGCAAACATATGAGGACGCTTGGATGAAACCAGGGACGGGCCTCTTCCATAAATATGGTCTATCATCTCCCTCAGGGTGTAAAATTTACAAAACCATTCAATATTGGGGCCGGGACATATGGATTGGGGCGATTTTTTTTCTCCAGCAATCCCCAGGTCAATAAGAGCGCCGTTTCCCAGATGGTCGCATATACAGGTCTTTTCGACAACTTTTTTGCAAAGCCCTGCTTTTTCTTCAGCCGGAATATTCATCTGGTCAATTTTTTTTAGTTTTATTTTTTGATATTTTCTTGAAGCAAGGCAAATGGGTTTTTCGGTAAACTCTGTATTGGACACAAGAATATGCTTTGGACACGGTGAGCCGGGCCTGCCTTCCGCCACTCGTTTCCGTGTACATATTTCAGATCCTGTGTGATGCACATTATTAAAAGGAATTCCCAGCGGCGATACATCACTCATGTAAAGATCATCTCCTTGAGCCTGTCGCAACAGCTCACGGGTCGTGGCATCCACACGGGTGACTTCCGGAACCAGCAGAAAAGGACTGGCCCATCCGGTTCGATCGATATCAAATTCTTTTAATCGACGGACTTCCCCATGAGTCCCTATGCCTCCCTGAACGGTAATGAGCGGGCGGTCATTACATTCACACTCCGGATAGTTCCATCCCATTTTTTTGTAGTATTTTCGTATGAGCGGTTGAAACTCCGACATCAGGCTTTTGCGTTTCTCCTTGAATTCCTTAAGAAGAACCGGCAGTAAAACTCCATTGGAAGCAAAGACATGGCCGCCGCAGTTCAGCCCTGACTCAATGCGAAATTCATAAACTTCAAGCCCCTTCTGGGCTAAAAATTTACCCTGAACAAGGGCCGAACGAAAGTCGCTGACTTTCAAAATGATTCGCTTTTTGATCCGGCCCGTTTTGTCTCTGTAAAAATCCTTGAATTGGGTCATATAAGCGAACAAGCGCCGGTTAAAACCCGCTGAATATACAATGCCGGACTCAAAGCAACTATTGGCAAACCCCCTAAGTCCAGCTTTGGCATCGGAAAATTCATCGCCAAGAGGATCGCCGTTTTCGTCAAAATGAGTCCGATCCAGCGTAACCATGATATTAACATCTATAGAACCGGGTTTCATGCGTGATGTCAGCTCTTTTTCAAGAGCATCTCTTTCATATCCGGGCTTCATTTTGACAAGGGTTTCATATTTTTTTCTTAAAAAGGATTCTTCAGGCAACAGCTCGAAATATCTACGTTTATTGTTGTCTTTGAAAAAAGGCTGCTGTCTTATTTCTTCCATTCTTTCCAAGACAATTTTATAAACGGTATCCAGGTAGGCGGTAATCCTTTTGGCGCGACCGTCCTCCGCATATCTGGGTATCTTGACATATGGAAGGTTGAATTTTGACGTGTAATATTTGCGAATTTTTTCCAGCAACAGGTCATCTACAAGTGAAACAACCGAAGAAATTCCCAAAGGCGCCACACGGATAGGGGTATCAACCGAATGCCCGGTCCCCATAACAGGTATATGAAAAGTATGAAAATAATCAGTCATATATACAGTTTAAATGATTGTAAATTTACAACGTTGTTTTTATAATATCCTGGGGTTGATGAACTCGTAAAAGTCCGATTTAGACGGTTTTGTAAAAAGTTCAAATTCAAGGCGTGCAAATTT
>CAZIIV010000164.1:0-6520 GCA_964539365.1 uncultured Desulfobacteraceae bacterium
TAAATACGTAGCGCAGACGAACATGAATTTTCATATTGCCAACAGCCGTGATTCATCCCCCCTGGAACAATTTCAAACATTCTGAAGCCCGATCCGCAGGGTTTTTCCCAAAAGGCAAATAAACTCGTCTTCCATGGTATGTAACTATCTATATTTTGTCAATATATACACGCCGTCGCAATGCGTTTTTCCTGTATCAAGCCCCGTGCTGCACAATACTATGGGCTGGATCGGACTGCTCTTTGGATTTCAATTTGAAATCAAAAAGCTAAAGAATTTATCAGATCTTGATGACGGTTGAAAAACCCACGTATTTACTGTTATTGGTTTTCCTGGGCGTATGCATAAGATTCGACTCCATGAGCTTGGTTTTGCTCGCACTTGCGTACTGCCTGTATAGAGTCCTGGGAAAATTTCTTTCGGGATTTCTGGTGACTCGCTTGAACCCCGGGTTGCAAAAACATCCCGGTCAGTTGGATTTTGGACTTCTTGCGCAAGGAGGACTTTCTCTGGCAATATTTTGGGAGTATCCGGCGTTATATACAAAACGTTAATTTATTTGTTGAATAGACCCAAGCTTTCAAATTCAAGCCGCGTCACCGATATAATCAGCGGAAGATCCAGCAACCGTTCAACAACATGGTCGGAAATTCGGACATTGGTTTTAAGGAAAACGATATTCATTTTTCCGGTTTCTTCCTGACCCAGATGCATCTGTCTGATGATAATTTTTTTACTGCCGAGAAGTGACGAGAAACTTCCAATGGCTCCGGGCTTATCAAGGGTGTATATCAGCGCCAGATGGCCTTCGGGTATGAGTTCAAGCCGAAAATTGTTAATTTTTACAATCCGTATTTTATTCTTTCCGAATATGGTCCCGGACACCATATTTGTCACCTTGGGCGTTTTAACCCGCACGGTGATCAGGTTGATATATTCTTCAGATGCATCGCTGGTTATCTCTTTGACCGTTATACCCCTTTCCTTTGCCAGGACCTGTGCATTGACGAAGTTGACGTCGTCCTTAACCACATGTGCCAGCAACCCTCTTAACACGGCTGTGGAAACCGGTGTTGGGTCGAGCCCCTTAAAATCGCCGGCATACTCAATGGAAACTTCCTGAATGGGACCCCGGGCAAGCTGGGCATGGAGACTGCCCATATGATTGGCAAGGTTTAACAGGGGCTTCAGCTTATCAAGAAGATCACCGGTTACCGACGGAACATTGACGGCATTCATAATGGTGTTGTACTTAAGATAATTGATAATCTGTGCGGCCACATCAACAGCCACTTTGGTCTGGGCTTCCTGAGTGGAAGCACCGAGATGGGGCGTACAAATTAAACGTTCATGCTCAATCAACGGACACATGCCGGGAGGTTCCTTCTCAAAAACATCCAATGCCGCACCCGCAACTTTCCCGGACTGAAAGGCCTCATAAAGGTCATCCTCATCAACAATCCCGCCCCTGGCACAGTTTATGATCATAACCCCGTCTTTCATCTGATCGAAAGCCGCCTTGTTCAGCAACCCGATGGTTTCCTTAAATTTGGGCACATGGACCGTAATGTAATCGGACCTGCGGTATAGATCCTCAAGGGAGACACTCTCAAATCCGGCCTTTTCAATCTGCTCGGATGTTACATAAGGATCATAAACAACGACCTGCATTTTCAACCCCCGCGCACGATCCGCCACAATAGACCCGATTTTCCCATATCCGATCACTCCCAGGGTTTTATTGAATATTTCTCTTCCCTGCAGTTTCCTCTTGTCCCATCGTCCGGCTTTCAATGACGCAGTGCCTTCGGGCACATTACGCGAAAGGGCCAGTAACATTCCGATAGAATGCTCCGCAGTGGTAATCACATTGCCTCCAGGGGTATTCATTACAACGATTCCTCGCTTGGTCGCCGCCGGGATATCCACATTGTCCAGACCAATACCGGCACGGCCTACAACTTTAAGCCGCGTTGCGGCGTCTAAAAGATCATCTGACACCTGCGTTGCACTCCGGATAATAAGGGCGTCATATTCTCCGATAATACGTTTCAGTTCCTGGAGAGACAGTCCGGTCTTGACATCAACGTCAATTCCTTCTTCTTCCTGAAGCATCTGGATACCGGCTTGTCCCAGATTATCGCTGACCAACACTTTCATGAGATGTCTCCTCATTCAGGGTGATGTTCAAATGTGATTGCTCCAAAGCCTTTCGGGGGTGTAAATCAAGACTGTTGTTTGCTAAGATTGCCATGCCTATTTGGTTTCAGGTGTCAGGTTTCGGGTGTCAGGTTTCAGGTGTCAGGATTTACGAATGCATTCTTTGTAACAACCCCGAATTTCTAATTTATATATACCTCTTTTAGGTCAAGAGATGGGTGGACCCCAAAAACATTTTCTTAAGAGCTATAATTGCTATGGGTCACCTCGTTTCCCACTTAACCCTGACACCTGACACCTGAAACCTGACACCTTAAAAAGGGCTTCGAAGCCACGGGTTGTCAATAGACAAGGATCAGCGTTTATCAACGGCCTTGATTTACACACGCCTTTCGGGTTACATGGCAAGTGGCCAATCAGAATACAGTTTGTCCCATTCCTCATAAATCCGTCCGGGATCGCGGCGAAGATCCAGACGATTGGATTTTTCAAAAGCCGCCCGGGCTTTCTTAAATTCGTCGTCGGTAATATTGCCCTGTTCATACAGTATTTCCGCGGCCTCAAAAGTTTCATGTGCCTCCCGCGGAACCACTCTGACCAGGCCCTGATCAAATGCCTGCAGGAGCATGCTCCTGAGTTTTTTTGCTACGTGACCTCGCTTCTCTCCGGGTTTGATCGTGGCATTTTTGCTAAGATAGCACACCCTGGAGCCGTCGGATATGAGGTATTGTTTTTCCTGATTCCAGCTGATATTGGATGGAACGATAAGAATGCCGCGTTTTGCCAGACTCTTGAAATTGATAAGAACCGGTTCATATTTGGTATAAGAATCAGGATATCCCCTCTGTCCCTGGGCGCCACCCGGCCCCGTAACCAGCGCAAAACAGATTGAAATTTGATCCCGGCGCACATCCGGAGACACCGTATCAAGGCGGCCGTGGAGTGCGGCAACAACCAGTTCGCCCAGATTTTTAAGCCGACGGGCAACCACCTGCATCTCAGGTTCACCGGCCCGAATATTCATTTCATAAACAAGTATCCCCAGGGGGTTTCCGGTAACCGGATCCATGGATACGCGACATCCCGGATACAGAATACAGGGCCGGAGAATCCCTCCCTTTTTCATCTGGTTTACAAAAGGCCGGATCACTTTATTGCCGACCATTTCTATAAGATCAGGGGTCTCGGCAGGGTGCATGCCGATTGCAGCCATCCCCCCGGTGACCGGGTTGGTCTGGCTGGGCGGGCCTTCAAAACGAAGGGGATAATCCATGGCCGTAGGCAGAATGCAAAAGTTTCCCACTCCGTCAATTAAAGCGGTAAAGCTGATCTCAATTTCGGATTTCCAGGCTTCAATCAAAAGCGGCCATTTATTGTCTTCGTGCCGTATCCTGTAGTTTTCGCTATAATCTTTCAGTAGTATATTCCAGACGTCGAGAATGTCTTCAACCCGGAAAACCGGTCGGGACCCTTTGCCCCCTGCGCTGTAAGGATACTTGAACACCGCGCCGCCGTATTTTCGTATGAACTGGGTAACAATATTCTTTATTTGCTGTAGATTTTTTGCATCCGTCACTTTAAAGGGTGCAACCGGAACACCGGCTCTTCGCATCCAGATTTTTGCCTTAATCTTATCCCCTTCAATGAAAGACCCTTCTTTTGTCAGGCCGATGACCCGATCCCCATACCCCGCCTCAATCAGTTCATTCACGATGCCTTCATAAATCAAATCTTCAGGCATAATCACCACATAGTCAATTTCTCCGTTTTCAAAAGCCTTAAGGACAGCGGACGTGTAATCAGCAACCGAGTTTCCTTGAACGGGAAAAATTTTCACGGTCCATTTTTTCTTTCCCCTGACAGCGTCCAGTACCGGCCCCATACCGGTCATGCCCTTGATGACGGCGCCAACAAAGGTTTCGCTTTCAACGGTTGATAGAGTATAGGCACACATACAGGTCCTGCCGTCCGGTCCAACAAAGCCGATCGTCTTTTTCGCCATATTATTCCTTCCTTACGAATGCATCAATTTAGATTTTCTTATTCAACAGCGTAGTGTTATTTTCATCTTCAGCAATTAAATTCATTAGGTATTGGCTGTACTCATTTCCCGTCATTTCGGATGCAAGATCCGCCAGTTCCTCTCTGCTTATGTATCCCAGGCGATAGGCAATCTCCTCGATACACGATATTTTAAGTCCTTGCCGTTCTTGTATGGCCTGGACATAACTGGCCGCCTGCTGGAGGGCTTCCTGAGTCCCCGTATCCAGCCAGGCATATCCTCTTCCAAGAAGCTCTACTTGAAGCTTACCTCTACTCAAATACTCCAAATTAACGTCTGTAATCTCAAGCTCCCCCCTTGCGGACGGTTTGAGATTTGCAGCAATGTCTACCACATCGTTGTCATAAACATAAAGACCCGGAACCGCATAATTGGATTTGGCTTTCTTTGGTTTTTCTTCTATTCCCGTAACGTTTCCCTGTGGATCAAAAGTTACAACTCCATAACGTTCAGGGTCTTTTACGAGATACCCGAAAATCAACCCCCCTGTTTTGATCCGGACAGCTCTCCGTAAAATATCTGTGAGTCTCGGGCCGTAAAATATATTGTCCCCGAGTATAAGACAAACAGAATCTTTTCCAATGAATGATTTGCCGATGATAAAGGCCTGGGCCAACCCTTCGGGCCTTGGCTGTTCTTCATAATACAAAGAAAGCCCGACTTGAGAGCCGTCTCCGAGGAGTTTCTTAAATAACGGTAAATCCTCAGGCGTAGAAATAAGAAGTATTTCCCGTATCCCGGCAAGCATTAAAACAGAAAGCGGGTAATAGACCATGGGCTTGTCATACACCGGTAACAGCTGTTTGCTTACAACACGGGTTATGGGATAAAGCCGGGTTCCGGAACCACCGGCCAAAATTATTCCTTTCATATTTTATTTTCCTTTCTCATGCCATGACGATCTTCTCTTCTGCTCCCGTAATCCCCTTTGTGGCATTTCGGGTATCAATAATCAGGTTGGAGTACTTCACGATTTCTGCAAAGTTATAATCGCTGTGATCGGTAACAATGATCACGCCGTCCATTTGGGCAAGAATTTCATGAGTAATGGGAGTTGACTCCATCTGGAAATTATATTTACGGGTGGTATGGAGTTTGGGTATCCACGGATCATTGTAGCTTACTATCGCGCCTTTTTCCAAAAGCATTTTCATGATGGCATACCCCGGAGACTCTCTATCGTCATCCACATCCTTCTTGTAGGCGATTCCAAGTATTAACATGCGGCTTCCGTTAAGGCTTTTTTTGTTTTTATTGAGCGCCTCCACTGTTTTTTCGATCACATAATACGGCATGGAAACATTGATTTCTCCGGCAAGTTGAATAAAACGGGTTGAAAAATCATACTCTTTTGCTTTCCAGGCCAGATAAAACGGATCGATGGGGATACAATGTCCCCCCAAGCCGGGTCCGGGATAAAACGGCGTATATCCAAAGGGCTTTGTGGCTGCGGCGTCAATCACCTCAAACAGGTCGATTCCCATTTTATGAGCCAGGATCTTGAGTTCGTTAACCAGTGCGATATTCACGGAACGAAACGTATTTTCAAGAAGCTTGGTCAACTCGGCGGCCTGAGTCGAAGAAACCGGCACCGATCGGGTAATGGAGTCGTACAGAGCCGTTGCGAGTTTCAGACAGTGGCTTGTGACGCCCCCCACGACTTTCGGGATATTGGCGGCAGTAAATTTTTTGTTTCCCGGATCTTCCCTCTCCGGAGAAAAAGCAAGAAAAAAATCCTGCCCAACCTTCATGTCATATGACGAAAGCCGAGGGAGAAGCATTTCTTCAGTGGTCCCGGGATAGGTTGTGCTCTCAAGAACAATCAGCTGCCCTTTGCGCAAATTTTTTGCAATGGTCTCCGTAGTCTCCAAAAGAAAACTCAAATCCGGATCCATCTTGTCGGAAAGGGGGGTAGGAACACAAATCAATATGCAATCCGCCTCTCTTAAACGGCTGAAGTCAATGGTAACATCAAACTGTTTTGCATCGATCATTTTCTTAATCTGATCTGACGGAATGTGCTTGATATAAGATTCTCCATGGAGAATTTTATCGATTTTCCGTGAATCCAGATCAAAACCGATCACAGGAAACCCCTTTTTGCCAAAATGAATGGCCAGGGGCAATCCCACATAGCCAAGGCCGATAATACCGACCCGTGCTGTTTTTTGCTCTATCATCTCAAGCAGTTTTAATCGTAGTTCCCCAGTGTTTTCCTTATGCATAATTTTACGTCTCGGAAATTCTACAACACATTGTAATCATAGATCCTTTTTCGGCATTTGTCAGCGCCGTAGA
>CAZIIV010000165.1:0-6496 GCA_964539365.1 uncultured Desulfobacteraceae bacterium
TCACGCAAATTCCATATGTTATCGTGACTGTCACTCATCACCGCCAGAATCATATGTCAACCTTTTTAATGTTTTTTAAATTTTATCGCGTATAACCACCTTAACAGACTGAAAATTCTATATTAAATTTTATTTATTATAATAGCATAAACGGCAAAAAGTATAAAGGAAAAATTGAAACAGCCAAAAAGAGATGAATTCGCAAAAAGTCGTCACTCCGGTAGATCCCGGATCGAGTCCGGGAGGAGTCCAGATGATCTACAACTATTTGAAAAGACTGGATTCCGGCTTTCACCGGATTTAAATCCATTTGACCCGGTCAAGGCGATAACGGATAAATATGGTTTTTCCCGGGAACAGGATATGTTCCTTGCTCTGTTGAACATCTAATCCCACTGTAAAAGAAAGATCCCCGATAAGAATAGTGGCAAATAATTGCCCGGTTTTTCGTTCCAGACTGAGCCGGGAAACCGTGCCAGTCAGAACAATACCCTCACCGGCAATGCTTGAACGGTCTTCGCTGACAGTCAAAACCTCAATCACAGCCGCAGCCTCCTGGTTCGGGGGGACCGGTACCAGCAGCCGTTGCTTGTCGGATAAAATTTTCCCCCATGTTCCCGTTCCCAACTTTTGCCAGGGGCCGAAGATTATTGTCTCGCGGCCTCTTCCAAAAATTCTGCCTTTGAATAAATGCAAGATTTCATCACAGATCTCATAAAGCCACTGCCAATCATGACTGGCAACAATGAGCGTGGTGCCCAATTCCCGGCGTGTCCGAAGCGTTACCTCTTTAATCAGATGTGCGCTGGCAGCATCTACATTGGCTGTTGGTTCATCTAATAGAAGGACTTTGGGCTTTAGTGCCAGTCTTGCCGCCAACGCCACACGCTGAGCTTCTCCTCCGGACAGGGCATACCAGGGCCGTCGGGCAAAATTTTTACTATCCAAACCTACCAGAGAAAGCGCTTGGGTAACTTTATCGACAATGTCCCTGTCATTGCCCATCAACTTAAGACCATAGCAAACATTATTAAAGACGCTGCGTTTCATGAGAAAGGGCTCTTGCGGGAGCAGGGTGATGAGAAACCTGGCTTCATCTGAAAACGGTTCCACCCGGCGGCCGTTAAAAAAAATCTCGCCCCGGCTGGGTCTTTCTATCAGACCCAACAACCGCAACAGCGTGCTTTTCCCACTACCATTTGGACCGATGAGTCCGACGATATGAGCCTGTTTAACCGTTAGATGCTCAATCGAGAGAACAGGTTGACCGCCATATGAATGTTTGAGGGATCGGATCTCATAGATGGGCAGACGCAATTTTAATACCTTCGGCGTAAAAATGAGACGGAGAGATTAACACAAAACGCAATGGCCAAAAGTACCAGCCCAAGGGCGACCCCCATGCCAAATTGTCCCTTGTTTGTTTCAAGTGCGATCGCCGTGGTTATGGTGCGCGTATGCCACTTGATGTTGCCCCCGACCATCATGGAAATCCCGACTTCCGTCATAACGCGTCCATAAGCAGCGATCGCACCTGCCAGCATGCCGTGCCGGGATTCCCATAAACTGGTCAAAAAGAGCTGCCTTCGATTGGCGCCCATTGACATGATAGTAATTCGAAGCTTTCGATCCAGGTTTTCCACCGCAGTGGCGCTCAGCCCGATTACGATGGGCAATGCTAAAATCGTCTGGCCGATTGCAATACCGGGCAAGGTGAACAGTAGACCGAAGTTTCCCAAAGGACCGCGACGGGTTATAAATGCATACACCAGCAGGCCGATAAATACGGTGGGTAACGCCATCAGCGTGTCTACAATTGTCCTTAAGGGTTTTTTCCCGCTGAAGTCGAAATAGCCGAGGCAAAATCCAAGCGGAATTCCCAGTATCAGGCTGCATATCATAGAGCAGCTGGATACCTTTACCGTGGCAAGGATCGCAGAATAGGTTTCAGGGTTACCGCTCACCAATAAATTATAGGCTTCAAAAAATCCTTCGACTATGAAATTCATGACAATTCCGGATCGGACAGACGGCTACACTTTCGCATTGGGTGTAAATAATGGTTTTTCTAACAGTTTAAAATCCTTTATCAGTTGCTGCGCCTCTGCCCCGGTGATCCATTCGATGAATTGATTGGCCATATCGTATTTAACCTTGGGACAATGTTTGACATTTACGGCGATCACGCTGTACTGATTGAGCAATACCGCATCTCCTTGCACCAGGATTTTAAGCGGCGGATTCCCTTTGAGATTGTCTTCATATTTAATGTAGGTCCCTCTGTCGGTCATGGTATACCCCTCGCGTTCCGCGGCGATGTTGATAGTTGCCAACATACCCTGTCCGGTCTGAACATACCAGTTTTCCTTTTCAGGAACCGGAAGATCTGCTGCCTTCCACAACGAAAGTTCTTTTTTGTGTGTTCCGGAATCGTCGCCGCGGCTGACGAAAACAGTTCGTTTCGACGCAATTGCCTGTAATGCATCTTTAATTGATTTCCCCTTGATTTTAGCCTGATCCGCCTCAGGTCCGATGATAACAAAATCATTGTACATGATTTCACGACGATCCACACCGAATCCATGCTTCACGAATCTTTTCTCAGCCAGCGGCGCATGAACCATGAGAATGTCCACATCACAGTTTTCACCTAATTTGAGGGCCTTACCAGTGCCTGTCGCTGTCCATTTTAACTCGATATCGGTTGCCTGTTTGAATTTCGGGGCAAGATAATCCAGCAAGCCTGTGTTATCCGTACTGGTGGTCGTCGCCATCATCAAAACCTTTTCTTCAGCCAAGGAAGTTACAGGCAAAAGACAAGCAACTAATGACAGACAAATTAATGCAATGGATAATTTTCTCATTTTTATCTCCCTTCTCTGTTACTTATTGAAATAAGGCTCATTCCACCTGGTTTTATTCATATTATGATTTACCAAAACAACAAAGAAGGTATGTTTTTACTGATTTGAGTTATTATTGTCAATATTTTATCTTTTTCCGTCAAACTTATTTTTTATATAACAAATATTATCAAATAATAACCATAAATGACAACAATAGTGAAAATTTCTCCCGTTTTGTGGTATTTCATTAATTGGGAAACCCTTAGGCAATTGGTAATCCTGAAAATATTTCCTGGATTACATATCCTTAAATATTTATGTACCGGGTTATGAGGGGTAAAGCAGGGCCTTGTTGATCTGTTTCCACAGGTCCGAGGGCTCCGGCAGTTTTTTTCCGTCTATGGTCAGCACCGGTACCGCTCCGATTAGAGAATTTGTAATCATTATCTCGTCATAGCTGAACAAATTTTCTAAAAATACTTGGGTGCTTTTAATGGTAAAGCCCCGTTTGCCGAGAAAGTTACAGACGACCGTATCCATAATCCCCGGTAACACGTGCAAAGAAACCGGTTTGGTTACGGTATGATTCTTTATCAGCAGTATGTTGGCCGTATTGGTCTCGGAAACCGTATGGTCCGGGTTTAATATTAATGCTTCATCGGCGTTTTGGCCCATAGCCCATTTTCCGGACAGAAAGTAATATAAATAATTCAAGGTCTTATGGTCAGCCAACGGAGTTTGGCGCGGATGGGGATATACCGCCAGATTTAAGCCCTGGACCTTTTTTTTTGCCAGACGATGCGTGTAGGGTCTGGCCGAAACCAAAAGCGTGTGATTAAACGGGGGGGATTCCCTGTCTCCTCGGGTGGCGATTATTTTTACGGCAGCGGTTTCATGGAGCAGGCTGTTTTTAACAATCACCTGATGGATAATTTCATCCCAGGTCACATCCGGCGGTTCTTCGGCAAAAAGATGCTCCCAGGTGCGATTCAATCGATCAACATGTGCGTTTAGATGCCCGGGGTTCCCCCTGTCAACTCTTATGGTTTCAAAAAACCCGTAACCGTACTGAAATCCCAGATCCGTAACCGGTATGCCGGTTCGATTTACCGGTTCAAGAGCCCCATTGATCCATATATAATCTTTTTTTGCGCCTTTTTTTTCTTTGCCCTTAAAAACCTCCATCAGTGTCCTGCCTTTATGAAGGGTTTCTTCATATTCATCGAGTGGATCGGAATCGAAGACAATACCTCCGCCCACCGAGAAGATGATTTGCCCGTTGTATATGGTGGCGGTGCGAATGGCTATGGAAAGATCCATGGTATCGTGGAAACTGATGTAACCGATGGAGCCGGTATATATGTGGCGTCGATCAGGTTCGAGTTCGTCGATGATCTCCATGGTTCTGATCTTTGGACAACCGGTGATGGACCCGCCAGGAAAAGTTGCCTTGAGAAGATCAACAGAGTCTCGGTTATGGTCCAATATTCCTTCAACAATAGATACCAGATGATACACATTCTGGTATGCTTCCAGTCTTTTGTGCTCGGTTACACGTACGGATCCTACCTTGCAGACCTTGCCAATATCGTTGCGCAACAGATCCACAATCATTGAAAGCTCGGCATCATCTTTTTTGCTTTGTTTTAATTCCCGACCGAGCTTTTTATCTTCCAGCGGTGTTTTTCCCCTGGGTCGTGTTCCCTTAATGGGCCGGGTCTCAACTTTTTGTCCGGTTTGCAGTAAAAACCGTTCCGGAGATGTGGAAACAATATGGTGGTTGCCTGCATGAATGTAAGCGAAAAACGGGGCGGGATTGTTATGATAAAGCGTTTTAAACAGGCTGAACGCATCCCCTTGGACATCCATTTCAAAACGCTGGGACATATTCACCTGATAGACGTCTCCCGCCGCGATGTACTCTCTGATTTTCTTAACGGCATTCATGTACCCGTCCGGGGTAAAATTAGATTTAAATCCGCCGGCATCTCCGCTAAAATTCCGACCTTTAGGCGGTTTTCCGGAAATGATACGTTTAAATTCAGCAAGATCCTTTTCTAAATTGCTTTTCCCGGAAACTTTACGTTCCGGTATGCAAAGACGAGTGGTATCATTAATTTTATCATGGACAACGATGAATGACGGCGCCGTAAAATATATATGCGGCAGGCAGAGTCTGTCTATGGATGTGCGGGGAAGTTTTTCCAGGCGGTCTTTCAGATCATAAGCCAGGTATCCAAGGAGACCCGCACGGATCGGTTTCGGCAAATCCCATTGATCCCGGTCAAGATCATCCTGGCGAAAGGTTTGTAATATCCTGCGGAGGGTGTCAAAGGGATCGGCCTTAAGATCAAAAGAGTGATTTTCAAGCGTAATGGTCATGTTATGATCCCGTCCTGAAAATACCAGCCAAGGTTTTGCTCCCAGAATATGGTATCTTGCAGAGTCAAGATCGCCTCCGCTCATCAAAACCGTTGTACCGGGCTTTGATGCAAATCGGGCTGAAAAATCGATAAACGGTTCGGGCAGAGAAACCGGTTCGGTATGAATAGCGGTTATATGTCCCGCGATTTTTTTAATTTCTTCCATAATCAAGTTAAACAGGACGCCCCAGTACGATCTTCCGGACCTACGGGGCAGGCAGATTTTCGCAGATATGCACAGATAATATTATTATTTTGCAATTTAGGAATCTTGACAATCTGTATTCATCTGTGTCCAAAAAAGGAAATTCCCATACTATTGAATTATTTTTTCTTAAAAATTCGCATGACGCATACCGGTATTCGAAATCGCCAGAGGGCCCAGGTTGAGAAAATTTTCCACAAGCAAAAAGCCGTTTTCCGTTAAAAAACTTTCAGGATGGAATTGAACGCCATGAAGCGGAAATTCAGGATGAGACATTCCCATGATAACCCCATCCGGGCTGCGCGATGTTACGACAAGTTCGGTCTGACTGAATTCTACCATCAGGGAGTGGTAACGGGCAGCCGGAAAGGGTGAGCTTATTCCTTGGAAGATACCATGGTTGTCATGCTGAACCATACTGGTTTTTCCGTGCATGGGCACCGAGGACCGGACCGTACGGCCGCCAAAAGCTTCATTCATGCATTGCATGCCAAGACATACGCCGAATATGGGGACTTTATCGAAAAAATTTTTGATTAAATCAACTGAAATTCCGGCATGAGAAGGATCTTTGGGACCGGGACTGATAAGAACATAGTCAGGTTTAAGCCTTGTAATCTGTTCAATCGTCATCATGTCACTTCTGCGCACTGTGATTTCAAGGTCATAATGCATAAACATCTGGACAAGATTGTAAGTAAAAGAGTCGTAATTATCAATGACCAACAGTTTTGCCATACCCGCATCCCCAAATTAAAAAAGCCACCCCTATGAGTCTGGGTGGCTTTCAGCCTATTACATAACTCAGATAAAAAAATTGCTTCGCAATTTTTGTTGCCGTTATAAGATAAGGAATCGGCAAACTTTTTCTCATCTGATATACAAAACTCTGCTAGAAGTCAAGAAAAATACCGATAACATTTAGGCCACCTGCATTTGAATCCCGATACGAGGAGAACGCTCCACGACGACGTGATTCTCTTTCCTACCGACTGAAACTTGTGCGTAAGCACCCGTAAACC
>CAZIIV010000166.1:0-6460 GCA_964539365.1 uncultured Desulfobacteraceae bacterium
GTTTATTAAAAGACCATGGTTTTTTAAGCCAATATAGTTGCGATGTCAAGAGCAGAAGGGCATCCGTGCTATACTATAAAAATAAAAAAAGGCCGGTCTGTGGGACCGGCCTTTTTTTAGGCATTTGGTGGAGCTGAACGGGATCGAACCGTCGACCTCATGACTGCCAGTCATGCGCTCTCCCAGCTGAGCTACAGCCCCAATCTGACAAAAAATTAACAAAACATGACAAATGTGTCAATACATATTTTATAAGGGTTCGGGGTAAATAAATTTGGTTTCGATACAGCGGAGTGAGGGCGTGTATTGGGTTCAAAGGCGATTGGCCTGTATAAGGTTTTGTGACCGGAAGGTGTTGACAAAATTAAAGATAGTAAATACTATTTATTATTATAAGATCCAAGGTGTTATATATATGTTATTTTTTAGCTGAATGGTTTTGGTTGATTTAAGACGGATCATTTTGTAAAAAGTTGAAAAAATGCTTCATATCTCTAAAAAACTTTTTTGCGAGTTCAACAAGTACCGAGACCGAACCTTGATGAGGTAACACATGACTCCAAATAACCTGCTAAGATATTTCAGAAAATCGGCACCGGATACGCCGCCCAAGACTGAACAGTCCGGAATGTATAAGGAATTTGATGCGACAGAACTCTATTGCCCTAAATGCAAACGTCCGGTTCCGGTCCGCAAACGACTTCTGCTTGTTCTGCCCGAAGGTGACAAGTATGAATATTTTTGTGCGTTTTGTTTAGAAACCGTGGGGACAAAAATCGATCGACAGGTAAAACCTGTTTCGGTAATAATTTAAATTGCATTTTTAAATGAACATAAGTTTTCAATAACTTATGGCGAATTAAATGATGATGTTGATCCGGTTCTATAATTTATTGAAACGTATCAACAGAGAGGAAATATATGCTCAGGTTCATGCGGCAACAAGCGGGCAACTGGTTAATAAAATTACTTTTAGGCGCTATTGTTATTGTATTTATATTCTGGGGGGTAGGAAGTTTCAGGGCACAGAGAGGCGGCAGGGTTGCGCTGATTAACGGAGATCCGATCACACTGGATGATTACAGGGAGGCATATAATAATCTTATTGAACGGCTGCGCAATAGATTTGGAAATAATTTGAATGAAGATATGATTAAAATGCTTCGGGTAAAAGAGCAGGCATTGAATCAACTTATCGATAATAAGCTTCTGGTTCAGGAAGCCAGGAGGTTTAAGTTTCGGGTTTCAGACAAAGAGCTTGCCCAGGCAATTTTGCAAATTGAGGCATTTCAGAGAGACGGTGTATTTGATAACCGAATATATCAAAATATGCTGAGCCGTATCAGAATGACCCCCGAAGAATTCGAGATTGCCCAAAGAGAGGCCATGCTTATTGAGAAAGTAACAGATCTCATTACGAGCAGCGTTAAAGTTTCAGACTCTGAAGTCAAAGAATGGATTAACTGGACTCATGCATCGGTAAACATCGATTTCGTAAGGTTTGATCCCAATAGATATAAGGATATCAAGACATCCGATGAAGAAATAAACGTATTCTATGAAACGCATAAAGAAAATTATAAAACAGATGAAATGGTGAAAGTTAGATACCTGTATTTCGACCCGGTTAGATACCAATCTGAAGTTTCAATTTCTGACCGGGAAATACAGGATTATTTTAATGAAAACCAGGAAGAGTTTAAAACACCGAAAACGGTTGAAGCCCGGCATATTTTACTGAAAGTCGACCAGAATGCCGCTCCTGAGGGTGTTGAAAAGGCAAGAAAAAAAGCTTTAAATATCCTGAAGATGGCCAGAGAAGGAAAAGAATTTGGTGAACTGGCTAAAAAATATTCGGAAGGACCAACCCGAGACAGGGGAGGATATCTGGGGACATTCAAAAGAGAGGCCATGGTAAGACCCTTTGCCGACAAGGCCTTTTCAATGAGAGCCGGGGAAATCAGCGAACCCGTTCGCACGCGGTTCGGATGGCATATTATCAAAGTTGAAAAGGTAAATGAAGCATCCGTCTTATCTTTTGATGAAGCCAAAAAGAAAATACAGAAAAAATTAATCGAAGATAAAGCAAAAAATCTTGCGTACGACGAAGCAGAGGCGGTTTCCGATGTTTCTTTTGATAGGGATGATCTTTTAAAATCAGCGAAACAACGAAACCTGAAAATTTTGACTACAGATTTTTTTACAAAAAAAGGTCCGGAAAAAGGAATCAAAAACCCATCAAAGTTTGCATCCGCCGCCTTTAATCTTACGCTTATGGAAATTACCGATATACAGGAATTTGAAGATGGATATTATATACTTCAGGTGATCGAAAAAATTCCGGAAAAGATTCCGGAACTCAAGCAAGTCAAGGAAAAAGTCCGGGGTGATTTAATACAGGAAAAGCAAAAAGCAAATGCCAAAGAGGATGCAACGAATTTTCTGGCGGCTTTAAAAAGCGGAAAATCCATGATCATGGAAAGCAAAGCGTTTAATTTAACACCAACAACAACCGGTTTTTTTGAACGCAATGACTCGATTCCTGAAATTGGATTTGATCGGGAGGTTTCCAAGGCGGCCTTTCAACTTACACCTGAAAAAAAATTGCCGGAAAAAATCATAAAAGGTACAAAAGGGTATTATGTGATTCAGTTCAGGGATAGGAAAACACCGGAGTTAAAAGAGGTCGAAAAGGAAAAAACATCGATAAGGCAAAAATTACTTCGGCAAAAGAAAACCAGGGTCTATGATGCGTTTCTGGCGCAAATAAGAAGCAAGAGCGAAATTACCATCAAAGAAGAATTTTTGGAATAGTTCGAATATTCTTCAAAAATACCAGTACAAACCGGGCTTGTTAAGAAATGAGCACTATTCCCCGATGATTTTGACCAAAACCCGTTTACGCCGTCTTCCGTCAAACTCTCCGTAGAATATCTGCTCCCAGGTTCCAAAGTCGAGCCTGCCTTGTGATACCGCCACAACCACCTCGCGTCCCATGATCTGCCGTTTCATATGCGCATCTGCGTTGTCTTCTCCCACGTTGTGTCGGTACTGTGAAACCGGTTCATGGGGCGCCAGCTTTTCAAGCCAGACCTCATAATCATGATGAAGACCGGATTCATCGTCATTGATGAATACCGATGCCGTAATGTGCATGGCGTTACAGAGTACCAGGCCCTCCGTGATTCCGCTTTCTTTAAGGCAGGCTTCAACCTGAGGGGTAATATTAATTAGTGCGCGCCGTGTCGGCACTTCGAACCACAATTCTTTTCGATAACTTTTCATTGGACGATCCCCCGTTACGATTCCTCGATTATTTTTGAAATAATAGTATATTATCGGTTTGGTTTCAATGATTATATCCCGTGCCGAGTGTAAATGGCGATTGGAAAGACATGCCCACCGTGGTGGAGCGTTCTCCCTATATGGGCGTTCAAATACGTTGGGTGTGAATTACGGCTGTTGGCAATATGAAAATTCATGTTCGTCTGCGCTACGTATTTAGCTTTGGGGAAAAGGTGTCAGGTTTCAGGTGTCAGGGTCGAGAAACTTGAAGAGCTGAAACCTGAAACCTGAACACTGACACCTTACGATTGAACTCAATAACCAACAATCTTGATTTACACCCAAATGCGTTTGCCGGTTTTGAATGAGCCTTTGGATGTACATTTCGGGATAAACCTGTTAATTGACGCTATGAATGAACAGGAAGAAATTGAATTGCCCAAAGAAAAGAAAAAAAATTAAAAATATCATGAAAAACAAAACAAAAGACCGATTCAAACGGCATCACAACAGACAGAATTTTGTAACCGCAGTTGTTGCAAATAGTACCGGAAAAATTTTTGACCTTAGGGGATATACTGCCGTGGGAATGGCCGGTCCTTGTCTGGCACCTCTGATGCTCAATGAAACCATGAATATGCCTTTTGGCGGAGAACTCATGTATATGCCGGATAGAAGGCCGATCTTGTACAATATGGAAAACGGCCGGTTCGAGATTGTGAATGAGAATCCATATACACCCGGTGAAATCATATACCCGGTTGCCGTGTTTAATTCGCCCGGTTATGTTATTTCTTATGTCAGCGCTTATCGGGAAAACACCGGTGCCGGACACCTCCCCCTGTTTTCATACGGAGCGGTAGGATGGCACAAGGGGAGGTTCAGATCCGCCGTGATACAGGTGGATAAAGAAAAGCGGCAGGATTTGAGACGGATGAAACTCGAAGATATTGTTGACGGTGTTAAACGGATGAAAAAAAAGATGCCGGATAACCGGCTCAGGAAGCATCTGGAAAAATGCGCCCTGGAATACGGTTGTCCGGCAGCCAAAAATTTCTTTCTGGGAAGATACGAAGCACCGCTGCCCACGTCCGAGATATGCAACGCCAGCTGCCTGGGCTGCTTGTCGTTACAGCACAAAGGAGAAATTCCCCACAGCCAGGACAGAATTTCTTTTAAACCGTCACCCCAAGAGATTGCCGAAATCTCTCTTGAACATATCTGGCGGGTGAAAACAAGTGTTGTAAGTTTCGGGCAAGGGTGTGAGGGAGAACCCTTGCTGGCCGCCGATGTCATTGTCCCGGCCATAGAGAAGATACGTTCGGCTACCGGCCGAGGCACCGTTAACATGAATACCAATGGAAGCAGACCCGACATTCTGAATAAACTTTTTGATGCGGGTCTTGACAGCATCCGTATCAGTATCAACAGTTTTAGAAAAAAATGCTATGATGCATATTTTCAACCCAAAGGGTATGGGTTTTTCGATGTATTAAAAAGCATCGATGTTGCAATTGGCCGGGGTAAATTTGTATCTATAAACTATCTCCACTGTCCCGGGTTTACCGACACCCCTGAAGAAGTGAACGCCTTGACCCGATTTTTAACTCAGCATCCCATAAACATGATCCAGTGGCGGAATTTAAATTTTGACCCCGTAAGATATTGGAAGGTTATGTCCGGTGCCGAACCCCAGGGCAGTCCTCTGGGAATGAAAAACATTCTCCGACAAACAAAAAAATCTTTCCCCAACGTAATATACGGATATTTTAATCCGCCAAAAGAAAAGTTTACCCCGGTCCGGATAAACCGGAAAAAACTATGAAATGGATACAAGTAACGGTTATTTTTGATTTTGAAGATACGCAATTGGCAACGGATCTTATTGCCGATATTTTTTATGAACAGGGAATAACGGGTCTGGTTGTGGAAGAGCCGGATATGGAGCATCCGGAAGATTGGGGAAAAGATGCCATAACTCCGGACCATTATTCGGTTATCGGCTATCTGCTCCATGATGAGCAGTCCGAAAAGCAGCTTAAAATAATTGAAAAAAATCTGGCGAAACTCGAAAAGAAAAACGGGATAATATGTAACATTGTTTGTTCTGATGTTGATGAATCAGACTGGGCACACCAATGGAAAGCCCATTTCCGGACGGAAAAAATCACCGACACTATCGTAATAAAACCCACATGGAGGGAATATACGGAAAATCATGATGAAGTTATTCTTGAGATCGATCCGGGCATGGCATTTGGCACCGGAATCCATCCCACAACCCGCATGTGCATCGCAATGATTGAAAAATATCTGAAACCCGGGGATTCTTTTCTGGATGCGGGAACCGGTTCCGGCATCCTTATGGTTGCGGCAGCAAAGCTTGGAGCAAGCAGGGTGCGGGGCACGGACACTGATGAAGTTGCCGTGGAGGTGGCCGCTAACAATCTGATGCAAAACAAAATCCCAACGGCAATTTTTAAGGTCATAACCGGTAATCTTATCGAAAAAGTCGGGGAACGGTTCGATGTTGTTGCCGCAAACATAACCTCAAAAAGTATTTTATTGCTTCTCGATGATATCCAAAAGGTTCTGGTCAAAAACAGTATATTTATTTGCTCGGGTATTATTGAAGAAGATAAGAATAAGGTTGTTCGGAAGATAGAAAACTCGGGGTTTGAAGTCATCGAAATCCTCACAAAAGAAACCTGGGTGTCCATTGCATCTAAGTTACATTAACATATATCCATACCCATCCCTTGGGCCATGATCATGCTACGCATTTTGAGGCACGGCCGAAGAATGATGATCGATAATATACCATTCACCATCGCCGTGCTTGCGATAAACAAACGTATACCGAGCGGGTATGCTCATCATTTTTCCATCTTTTTCATGAAAGAATGTGTAATAACCAGAGTTTACGGCGATGTTACCATACACTCTGACCATGGGTTTGTAGTAAATGGCATTTAAATGCTCTAACCCCATGAAATGTTTAAAATAATCTTTTGTTCCTTGGGGAGTTGTCCGTAAAAAAGGGGATACCGTGCCCCAGAAAACGGCATCTTTGGCATATAATTTTGCCACGGTTTCCGGATCCGTGGTGGTGACGGCCTCAATCCATTTATCCATGGCCTTGAGGACGGACTGTTGTTCTTCAGTGAATTGTTGG
>CAZIIV010000167.1:0-6430 GCA_964539365.1 uncultured Desulfobacteraceae bacterium
TGGAATACCGTATATGAAAAAATTTTTCTACCCGTCAAGCATTGCCGTTTTCGGTGTTGCAGACAGCCTGGCAAACCTGGCAAGAAATATTGTTTCCAACTGCCTGGAAATGGGATTTAAAGGGGAAATTTTCCCTGTGGGAAGAACCCGTGGCTCGGTTAACGGCCAAAAAATCATTACGGAACCGGATGCGTTGCCCGTGGGTATTGATTTGGCGGTCATTCTGGTTCCGGCGGCCTATGTAGCCGAAACATTGGATATTTGCGGCCGGAAGGGAATTTCACACGCCATTATTTCCACCGCAGGGTTTCGGGAATACTCCGGAAAAGAGAGCCCGTTTGAAAAAGATGTGCTTGCCGTGGTCAGGCGTCACGGAATTCGATTGATCGGTCCGAACTGTATCGGCGTAATTTGCACCAATTCGGGCCTCTGCACCCCCTTTAATCTTCTGCGCCCCCAACGGTTCAAAAAGGGGCGTATCAGCCTGATGACCCAGAGCGGCGGGTTAACCGTTCAGGCCGCTTATTTATACTCCGAGGAACATGTGGGATTTTCCAAGGTCATCAGTATCGGAAACAAACTGGATCTTAATGAAATTCATTACCTGGAATATCTTATGGAAGATGACGATACGGAACAGATACATGTACACCTGGAAAGTATTGAGCATGGCCGCAAATTGATCAATCTGGCCCGGAATGCCCGCAAGCCCGTTGTTGTTTTCAAATCCAATGTCAGCGCAACATCCGCCCAAATCGCCAAATCTCATACCGCCGCGCTTTCAAATGACGACCGGATTGTAACGGGCGCCTTTCGACAGGCGGGTATCGTGCATGTAAGAAGTCTCCGGGAGATGATCGTCTGCGCAAAATCTCTGCAACTTCCCCCGCTTCTCGGCGACCGGCTGGCGGTAATATCTTTATCCGGAGGCTTTTCCGTAATTCTCGGAGATGCCTGCGAAGAATACGGTTTTGAATGCCCTTCCCTGCCCCGTGAACTTCTGGATAAAATCGAAAGCTTTCGACGGGGCGGCGTAATCCGCATGTCAAATCCCATGGACTTCGGCGATGTGCACAGCATTCAGGGGTTGACTTTTGCGGTGGAACACTGCCTGAAATTGGATCATATTGATGGAATGGTACTGGCACTGTTTTATGATCCGGGAATTGCCAAATTGCTGGGCCAGGGAAGTGACAACACACAGCAGTTGCTGGATTTTTTAGATGGAACCATGAAGGCTTGTAACAAGCCCATCGCACTGAGCTTTCTTTCTGAGCGGCAGTATGTCGAAGCGTATAAAAAAATCAGCCCGTTTCCGGTTTTTAATGATCCCGTGGAAAGTGTTCAGGCATTGCGAAAAAATCGGAATTACTGGAAGGCAAGATAGGAAATCGTCACCCATGACATCCCCAAAGCAAATTTTAGAAACCGCAATGAGTCAAAAAAGGACCGTGCTTTCAGAATATGAGTCCAAACAGTTTCTCTCCGCATATCAGATTCCGGTTACCAGAGAATTCCTGGTGCATTCGGAAAGCGAGTTAATCCGGGCAACAAATGAAATAGGATATCCTCTGGTTTTAAAAGGCTGCTCAGAGGACATTTTCCATAAAACCGAACAGAATCTGGTCCGTGTGGATATCAGAAATGACCCTGAAGCCAAATTTGTCTTTAAGGAAATTATGGCAGTTTTGAACCGGGGCGGCGGCGCCGTATTGGTCCAGGAGTTGCTCGAAGGACAGCGGGAACTGGTGATGGGCATGACCCGGGATCGTCAGTTCGGAGTTTCGGTCATGTTCGGCCTTGGCGGAATATTCACGGAAATCTTTGAGGATGTCGCCTTCCGCCTGGCTCCGCTGGACAAAAGAGATGCCCGGGATATGATGGAAGAGATTCGGGGCCGAAGGATTTTGGAGAATATTCGCGGAATGGGAGCTGCGGATTTGGACCAGTTAGGAGAAATTCTTATTCAGGTGGGGCGGATCGGAATAGAGCACGACATCATTAAGGAAATCGATATTAATCCGGTAATCATCTCAGAGGGTAAGGGTATTGCCGCAGATGCTTTAATTGTTCTGAAACCTAACAGCCATGGCAACCTTGGCAACCAACAGCCTTGATTTACAACCACTCGTAAACAACCCAATCTGTTTAAAAGGAAACCCATAATGGAAAATGTCAGAAATTTTTTTAAAAATGATACGTTTGCCGAACATCTCGGTATCGAGCTGTTAGAAGTATCCAAAGGACAGGCAAAAGCCAAAATGGAAATTAAGGACCATCATTTAAACGGCGTAAATATTGCCCATGGCGGGGCCATCTTTTCGCTGGCGGATCTGGCGTTTGCCGTTGCTTCAAATTCTCACAAAACCATCGCCCTGGCCATCAACGCAAGTATCTCTTTCTTAAAAGCGGTTTCCGGAGGAACATTAATTGCTGAAGCCAAAGAAGTCTCATTAAATCCAAAACTGGCCACCTATGACATCCGAGTAACAAACGAAAATAATGAGTTGATCGCACTTTTTCAAGGAACTGTATATAGAAAAAAAGATAAGATATCGTATTGACGGTTTCGTAAAAAGCCCAACTTCTTCGTTGTGCTGCATTTCGTAATCATTCAACGTACGAAAAGTACGCCTCATGATTACAAAATTTGCACGCCTTGAATTTGAACTTTTTACAAAACCGTCTAAATCGGATTTTTTACGAAACCGTCAATGTTAGTTTTGAAAAATGTTCATTAATGAGGATCTTCGTTCAAGATTAGTGCATGACTATGTTGCCAGTTCCTTAGTGTAGATGAATGCTCCATCACGCTCAATCCAATGATTGCCCTTTCTCTCGAGGATCCAGCCGCTGGCTTTTTTACCGCCAAAAGGAAGCCGCAAAGGGGTAAACGTAAAATCGGGATTGTCATGCACCATTCCGAAGTGGGAATGAAAAAGCGCTTTTATCTTCTCTGACACAGATCCGAAAAAAGATAACAAAAACCCATAGCGGGTTTGAACCAATTCCATAGCGGCTTGATCGGGATCGTCAAAGGGTTTAAGAAGCAAAAACGGGCCAAAAAGTTCCAGGTCCGGGATGTCACTGTTTTCGGTTTCAAGCACCAAGGGAAAAACGGTTTCGCCGGAGATAGACCCCGTTACCAACCGTGCCGGTCGGCACTTTTCGAGGGCACCTTGAAGAATATTACGAGTCCGTTCCACCCGAATGGGTCCGATATCGGTCTTGGGATCGAACGCATCTCCGACCGTTAGGCGTTGGACCCTCTCCAAAATTTCCTTGCGAAACTCTTCATAGAGATTCCGGTGTATATATGCTTTTTTCAAAGTTGTGCAGTATTGACCGGCGTTAATGAACGCCCGGCGGGCAATAAAGCTCGCGGCCGCAGTAACGTCTGCATCTTCAAACACCATGGCCGCCGGCATTCCCCCGGGTCCAGCGAAAAATAGTTTGTCGAAAGATTTATGTTGTCTCCGGTATATTTCCCCAACCGCCGAAGCGCCTGAGATAAAAAAAAGCCGGATCTCTTTGTCTGCCACACAGCGCCGTCCGAATTCACGATTGTCCATACCCACAACCGGTTGGATAGATGGGAAGTGTTTACAAATTTGGGCCAATACAGATGCGGATCGCGGCGTCTGAGAAGAGAGGCTAAAGCGCAGCATGTTGCCGGTAAGAAGGGCGGCTCCGCCAAGACGGGCCAGTACTACGGTCGGCGCATCGTATGGAAATATCGTGGCAACCGTACCGTAGGATCGACCGTTTTCCACCCAGGGAATTTCTTTGTCCATGGTTCGCAAATGATTGACCGACAAATCTACTTCAATGGATGTGATGGTTACCGGAAATCCCGCATCATCTGCAGCAGCTTCCATTAAATCCGTTTTATAAAGATCAATGGCATCAGCCAGCCGTTGGATTTCGTCAAGCCGCGCTTTGAATTTATCCGTTTGGGTCATGGTTATGCTCCTTTATCAGGTTTCAGTGTGCAGGTTTCAGATTTGGCAATTCCTGACACCTGAACACTGAAACCTGAAACCTACATGCTCCCTGACATCTGCACAAAGCATTCGCTGGTGGAATATTTCGTTTCAATTGGAGTGTGCATTCAGCAGATTTTAAAAATGAAAGCCCCATCCCCCGTGCAGCCCGAAATCCGGACTATTATTCATGGTTATCACATTCTCAATTAGAGCAAATTCTATCATACCGTACTTGGTTTTCCATTTAAATCCAAGGTGGACTTCATGGGAAGCTTTATCCAATTCGTCGATATTTTTTATACTCGCCTCGCTGTAAAGGTACTGGGCAAGCAGGGAAAAGGTCGGCGTCCAGTGCCATGAGATCACAAATAATCCGTTAGCCGCCCTGTCTTCGAAATCCATGGGCGCTACGCCCGGCGCCGGCTCCAAAACATTTCGGGATTCATACCAGGTGTATCCCAACGCTGCATAGGTGTACCATTTGTTGGACCAGCGCTTGGCAAGGCCCAACCCCAACCCAACGTCCACGGGATGATCCTCATCGCATAAATCCGAGCAGTCCAGCGCGTACCGAACGGCGCTGAAGACATTGACAGACGGCCATAGTTTGGTTCCATGGGTAAGATTGTAGTTCATCAAAAATACCAAGGCGTTATTTTCGAGGTCTTCGGCCGACGTCTCACTCAACATCTCACCGGTCTTTGGGTCAAACCGCTGAATCACTTTTCTATCTTTAGACACGTCATCCCGCCCGTCCTGACTGATACCGAACATATCATGAAATCCCTGGATAAACCCGTCCATCTCACCACCGAAGTAGTTCCGGTTTTCAAACTCTAAAGACATCCCGAACCGCTCGTTGAACCCGTACCTCACGGTCACGATGGTTTCGGACATTTCATAGTCCAGAACGTATTCCGATTCGTCGGCCCAAACATTTGACCATGTGTTGGCGATCCCTAATTCCCAGCCGGGCTTGATATCTCCGGGAATAATCAGCGGCAGGGTGAATCTCAAGCTCTGAACCGGTGACTGGGAGCGAAGGTTAATTTTTCCAAGACCGTAATTGTAATCATAGCTCGGTTTTTCGGCAGCTGCGGGAACAGCCAAAAAAGCAATGCAACTCAATGCCGCCACTGAAAGAAAAACTCCTCTGATCCGCCACCGCCGGAAGTGTTGACGATTGTTTGGTTTCATCGGCCTTTCCTTTGTTGTAGCCGTTCGGGATTTCTTTAAAATTCGGAATTCCAAGCGCCCCGCCAAAAAACCGGCGGGCAGGCAAATTACAAATAAACCCTAACGTTGCAAAAAATAGATCTAACCGTTGTTCCAGATTTTCGTGAATTAGTTGCCATAAATGGATAGATGCTGGATGCTTGATACTGGATACTGGATATTCAGGATAGCTCCAATAGTGACTTCAAAAAACATCCAGCATCCAGATGCCAGAATCCAGGATCAGTTAACGCTGGCAACGGTTTTCATCATGGCGACCTGGGTGAATCGAAATATTTTATGCAACCATCGGGTAAACCCGCTTTTGGCGGGTAAATCTCAACCTCCAAAATCCAAACCGGTTCAACGCGATTGTTTTTTTGTTTGGGACTTCGAATTTCGGTCATTGATATTTGCCTGCCCTGTTAAATAAATCATAGATTTAATGCGAAGCATTATTTAACAGGGTAAATTTTTTGGAATTTGTTTTTTGGAATTTCCACTAACGAACGCATACATTTTTTTGATCATTTAGAGTTGGTGGTTGTCCTTTTTTTATGTGCGGACTGAGTCAGGATCATGTCTCGCGTCTGCTACCGCCTTGATTCCCGCCAGGGAAAACCGGGTGATATGATCGGCCAGACGCTTGATCAAATCCGGGGAGAGACATTGGTCCAGCAGATATTCCAGATCACTGCGTCTGATGTTTAACAGCGCACGGCACTGACTGATGATACTCATCTCGCAGAACAACACCGTTTCATCCGTGTCTTCCGTTGCCATTAATTTGCGGATGATCCCCAGCAGTACCTGTCGCCGGGGCTCAACCAAATCGTGCCACATGTTCTGTATCAGCCCGGTGGGATTGACCAGTTCCATCAGATACAGACGGGTAAACTGTCTCTGGGTATCCGGGACCGGAGCCATGTAGTTCTGCATTAGGGTATAGATGTAGATTTGGAGCTGCTCCTCCGGTAATATATTGGCAGATTCTGGTAATTGGGGCACGGTATATTTTTTAAACGCCTCTCGCCAGGCCTCTATGTACAGGCTGGCCTTGTCACCAAAATAATAATTGACGGCAGCCACGTTGGCGCCGGCCCGCTTACAGATGTCCGCGACTCTGGCGGCATGATAGCCTTTTTCCGCAAACAACTCGCAGGCGGAGTGTAATATTCGGCTGCGAGTTTCTGCGCCGTCTTCTCTCTGAGCCATTATGGGTGCTCCTT
>CAZIIV010000168.1:0-5148 GCA_964539365.1 uncultured Desulfobacteraceae bacterium
CGCAAGAGGGTAGGTCACATTGTCCGGATTAATAAAGAAATACTGGTTCATTGCAGGACTTGTTCTTGTTTTTATGATAACGGTTGCTGATACGACCGAGACGGTTTCCGGTATGGGAAAGTGGTTCAAAATGCACCGGGGGCCCGATGCCGTGATTGTCCTGATCTTCTTTTTCTCCGGTTTGATATTAAATGCCCGGCAGATACAATCAGGGTTAATGGATATAAAGGGTGTGGCCATTGCCCTGGCAATAATTTTTATTGTTTCACCCGTCACCGGGGCATTATTCGGCATCGCCTCTCTGGAAACCGGGATCAAAATAGGGATTTTTCTGGTGGCGGTGATGCCCACAACATTGAGCAGCGGTGTGGTAATGACCGGGGCTGCCGGAGGAAATATGGCGCACGCACTGGTAATCACCATACTGGCCAACGGCCTTGCCGTTTTTTCCATACCGGTTGCACTTTCTCTGCTCCTGAATCTGATCGGAGGAACCGCCGTTGTTTCCATTGACAAGCCGGCGATTGTTATGAAGCTCGGGTTTTATGTCCTGTTACCCCTTTGCACCGGGTTGACAATAAAGTTTTTCACAAAATCTTTTATCGATCGGTTTGTCTCGAAACTGCAAGTGTTGAACCAGTGTTTTGTCCTGGGAATCGTATGGATGGCCATGTCATCGGCCAGAGATGCGATTATCGGGAGCGGAGGGTCGATGGGCATCATTTTTTTACTGGTATTCGGTTTCCATGGAATACTGTTGAGTTCTGCAGGCCTTTTCAGTAAAATATTAAAACTGGGCAGAGGCAGGAGAGAAAGTGTGATCTTTATGGGCAGCCAGAAAACCCTGCCGCTTTCGGTGATTTTGCAGGTTTCCCTTTTTCCGCAGTACGGGCTGGCTCTTGTGGTCTGTGTGCTGCACCATATGGTACATCTTTTAATGGATGGGTATCTGGTTGGGAGGCTCAGAAAGATTGAAAATTAGATTTTCGCGAGTTCATCAATTTTTTTAGTCATAATTATATTCGAATCGGGCGAACGCGTGCTAACGCCCTTCAAGCAGTCCGTCGGTTTCCAAGAGAAACCCGCCGTGGCTGCGCTGCGCCGAAATCAAATGCCTTTGCCCTGGTTAAGAAATCGAATAAACTTGACACAAACATTATAGACTGGATATTATTAAAAAGCTTAGCAAAGCGCTACCTCAAACCGACAGATTGATGTTAAACATGTTGCACCATGTCAGGCCAAAGCGATGTTGGATACCGGATGCTTGATGCGGGATAAATCGCAAAAAATCTTTTTTATCCAGTATCCGGAGTCCAGCATCAAGTATCACTCGCTGACCAACTAAGATCAGTTCGTGTGCCAAAAACTTTATTCATGTTTTAACTTTTTGTCGGAATAAAATGCTATGGAGCGATACCATGAAAAATAAAGACCTTATCAGTATCGAAGAACTCCTGAA
This sequence comes from uncultured Desulfobacteraceae bacterium, assembly GCA_964539365.1. GTDB lineage: Bacteria > Desulfobacterota > Desulfobacteria > Desulfobacterales > UBA11574 > S5133MH16. The sequence continues at coordinate 1,463 of CAZIIV010000168.1, forward strand.
AAACCCTGAAGTCAAAAAAGCGGCCGGAAATGTTAATCAGGAGATGATTGAACGAAGAAAATACATTCCTCCTAAATGTGACGTATTTACTAGTTCCTATACCATGTTGAAGGATAATGATGATTTCAAGTTCAGTATTGACAGGGAAGCTCGGAAACAGCTGCCGGATATTATAAATAACAAAGTTCAATCTATCGTGGGACTGGAGTCCCCGGAAGAATCCTTTAAACAAAGATACGGTAAAAAATATACGATCGGTATCGTGTTTTCAGGCGGTCCTGCTCCGGGAGGACATAATGTTATTGCAGGGCTTTACGATGCTGCAAAAAAGGTCAATCCCGAAACCAGAATCTTCGGTTTTATCCTGGGTCCGGAAGGGATCATGGAAAATGAAGCCGTTGAAATAACCGGCCCTCTTGTGGAGTCCTACAGAAACCTGGGCGGGTTTACCATGATAAAAACCGGTCGCGTGAAAATAGATACCAAAGAGAAAATGGCCCTTTCAAGAGAGACCTGCAAAAGCCTGGGTCTGGATGCCCTTGTCATTGTCGGTGGTGATGATTCAAATACCAATGCGGCATTTTTGGCAGAGGAATTTATCCAGGATCGCATCCAGGTCATCGGGGTTCCCAAGACCATTGACGGCGATATACAGGTAAGAGACGCGGAAGGGAAAGTTTTGTGTTCCATGTCCTTTGGGTTTCATACGGCTGCCAGGGCATTTGCCAACGCTATCTCCAATTTGTGCACAGACAGCAGCTCGGATGTAAAATACTGGCATATCTGCAAGGTCATGGGAAGGGTGGCCAGCCATCTGGCACTTGAGGTTGCTTTGCAGACCCATGCCAATATGACCCTTATCGGTGAGGATCTATGCGATTACATCGATAATGAAAGAATCCAAAAAGCGGAAAAACAGGGGACCGTGGATTATCATGCCTATGGAATGACGTTAAGACACCTTTCCCGCGTAATTTGTGACGGCATTGTCAGAAGAGCTGCCGTGGGAAAAAACTACGGCGTGATTGTAATACCGGAAGGCGTTTTGGAATTTATCAATGAGATACAAATTTTTATCCTGAAGCTGAATACAATCATTGCGGAATATAATCAAACCCATGACACGAATTTCCACGACGATTTTCCGGTTCTTGAAGATAAGCTGGAATACCTGAGGCGTCTGGCCAGGTTCGAAAGGGAAGGCGCTCCTTTTTCCATATGGAATACACGCGATGATGAGCTGTTCAATGATATTCCTGATTTTTTTCAGGAAGGCCTTCTCATGGAGAGAGACAGTCACGGGAATTTCCAGTTTTCACAGGTTGAGACAGAAAAAGTTATTATGGACCTGGTCAGACATTACCTCAACATTTTAAAGGAGAATGGAACTTACAAGATCGGAATAGAAAAATCATATTACCGGAAGACGCTTGAAAAGGGAGGTCTTGATCCGGATTACTTCGGACCGATTCTTTTCAAAAACTATGATGATTCCGACTTTTTCCTGATTAAAGAATCCATCATATCTGCCAAAACCCTGAAACAGGAACTGGAGAAGGAAGGTGTGATTTCAAAAAATGAAAAAATTCCCGCTCCTGTTGAAAAGATTTTTCAGAAATCCGTTCCCAAATTCAAAACCCAGATTCATTTTTACGGTTATGACGGCAGGGGAAACGACCCCACCCGATTTGACTGCAATTATACGTATAACCTTGGTCTAACGGTTTTTAGCCTTATCGCCAATGGTTCTACGGGACAAATGGCAGCCATAATGAATTTGGAAAAGGATTTTTCAAAATGGGAGCCCATTGGAATTCCCATTGCGCCGCTTATGCACCTTGAAGAGAGAAAAGGAAAATTGGCCCTTGTCCTGGAAAAAAGTCTGGTTGATGTTAATTCCGCTTCTTTTAGAGTGGTTAAGGCCTTTAGAGAAAAATGGCTTGCGGCGGTGCCGGGTGAAGACAGCTACAGAAGGCCGGGTCCCATAAGATTTGCCGGAAAAAGCGAAGAAGACAGACCCATTACACTGGTATTGAATGCGCTGGATGGATACGATAGCTCTTAAGAAAGTGTTTTTGGGTTCCACCTACCCGGTGCCATAAAATACGACCTGAAGTTAATTGAGGCGAGATACTGGATACTGGTTTCTGGATACTGGATATTTATGAGGAATTACTACAATTTTTGTCCAGGATCAAGCATCCAGCATCCAGGATCAGTCAGATAGCGCCGCCACAGACGCTTTAAAACCACGGAATAGCTGTTCCAAAACGTTTTTCACAAACACTAGTTCCAAATGGAGATACAATGAAAATTCACTCATTAATGATTCCTGATCCCATCACCATAACGGAAAACGCCTCTATCCAGGAGGCAATCGAGCTTATGAAAATTAATTCTATTCGACATCTTCCGGTGGTTGGAACGGGTAAACGATTAAAAGGGTTTGTGACTCTTGCGGATTTGAAACAGGGCCTTATTCCTTCCATGCTGGGAGATGTATCTCTTGCGGATTTAATCATAAGGGATCCTATTGCGGTTCGGCCCGATGATGACGTGGAGATTGCGGCCCAACTCATTTACAAGCACAAAATCGGCGGGATGCCGGTTGTAGAAAACGACAAACTTGTGGGAATACTTACCGAGACGGACATTCTCCGGGCGTTTATCGATATGATGGGTCTTTTAACCGCCAGTTCCCGCATTGACGTGGTTGTTGGGGATGAGCCGGGTGCGTTCAAAAACGTATCACAGATTATAAACGAAAATGGCGGAGATATTATAAACGTTGGGATTACCGCACAAGAAATCAGTAAGCGGGTATATTATTTTCGACTTTCGGCCTGCAATACGACGATTATCAAAAACGCCCTGGAAAAGGAAGGGTACAAAGTTATGGATGCCATGGATTAGTCCGAAAATACCTGGCGCGTGATATAATGCAGACAACGCCGCCGATCTGGCCGTCACGGCTGCAGCTACTCTGTCGATAACAGTATTAAATACAAAACGATATCGACAATCATGTTATATAGAGATATCGGGTAACACCTCATCGAACTGTACACCGATTCCCTTTGAATCGGATCTTACGATTTTTCCTGTGGTTTTAATCGGAACTTCATCGCCCGGCAGACAAAAACTCATTGAAATGGCGTTATTGTTTAGAAATGGCAGTTCCGTTTCAATGAAGGCTCCGCTTCTGCTTATATTTTGAATGAAATGCGTAAACGGCAAATTATCAATCAAACAACCCACCGCAATTCTGGAAGGTTTCCTGGGATGTTTTCGATACACATTAAAATTGTGTTGTTTTCTTTCAAACAAAGCGTTTAAAAGATTTTGCCTGTCGGCCTCGGGAAGATTCGCAATTTCTCCAAATAAACGGGTGGTGACCTCGGATGAGTTAAAAACACTATTATTTTTTTGCATGGGCGGAATCCTTGTAAAAAAAGTTCGTCGAATGAGGTTAACTTATTTAATTTTGAATGGTTTTATAAAAATTCAGCACATCTTACCGGTGTAAGTCGCGGGTTGAAAAAGAATCATTCAAAACCATTCATGCAAAAATCATGCTAAATCAGTCAGTTGTATGCGGGTTCATATAAAATAATATAATATTAAGCAGTTATATCGGTTGAACGGTAAGACGAACGGTACTGATTCAGAGCAGAATATATGAATAT
>CAZIIV010000168.1:5248-6359 GCA_964539365.1 uncultured Desulfobacteraceae bacterium
ATTTACCGATGGCAACCGGCTGATAACTGCACAGGGGTTCTTCGGCCAGATAATCTCCGGTCGCTTCATACGCCCTTGCTCTGCAGCCGCCGCAAACCTTTCTGTATTCACAACGGTGACATTTCCCCTTGAGATTATCAAAATTGCGCAATGATAAAAACACTTCCGAATGATTCCAGATGTCCGCGAAGGATGTCCTGGTAATGTCGCCGCAATTCACCTGGAGAAATCCGCAGGGTTGAACAATGCCCCGGTAGGAAATAAAACAAAAGCCGGTTCCGCCCAGGCATCCCCGGGTAACGGCATCCATGCCGTGGGTTTTGAAGGTGACCGACTTTTCCTCTTGTTTTGCTCTTTGCCGCAGGATGCGGTAATAGTGGGGAGCGCACGTGGCTTTGAGCTGTAAAGACGTCTTTTCCCTCTGGTCATAAAACCAGTTTAATGTGCGTTCATATTCCTCTGCGGTTATCTCCTGGTCCACAATATATTTGCCGCGACCCGTCGGAACCAACAGAAAGATATGGTGAGCAACTGCACCCAGATTTATAGCCAGTTCCTGTATTTCCGGGATTTCGCTAAGATTGGTCTTTGTAATGGTGGTGTTTATTTGAAATTCGATCCCGGCATCTTTAACCCGCCGTATTCCGCGAAGTGCACCTTCAAAGGCGCCTTCCACTCCCCTGAACCTGTCATGGCTTTCCCTGGTCGCGCCATCCAGGCTGACACTTATCCGTTTAATACCGGAATCTGCCATTTGCCGGGGGGTTTTTTCAGTGATGAGGGTGCCGTTTGGCGCCATAACCATTCGAAGTCCTTTTTCGGTACCGTATTTTGCGATATCAAAGATATCCGGTCGCAAGAGCGGCTCCCCGCCGGTGAGTATTACAATGGGTTCCCCCACTTGTGCGATCTGATCCAGAAGGTGAAAAGACGCCCGGGTATCAAGTTCGCCGCTGAATGGGCCGTGTTCGGCGGATGCGCGGCAGTGCACACAGGAAAGGTTGCAGTTGCGCGTGGTTTCCCAGGCAACCAGGCGCAGTGCGGCTCCTTTGTTTTTGCCTTGGGAATGAGCGTCTTCCGATGAGGTATTGGCCGTGTTTTTCATAATTTT
>CAZIIV010000169.1:0-6354 GCA_964539365.1 uncultured Desulfobacteraceae bacterium
CTTGGCTGAATTCTTATATATCGCAAACTCGATTCTATTCTAGTTACTTTGATGATCCAAATAATCGAAAATGGTTTGAAGAGAAATATGGATTTAAGGTCCATAAGCCAAGAAGATGGCTAGTTGTGGGTAGGCGGCATGATTTTGATTCAGACGTTTGGCGAGAAATCATGTCTGATTACAGAGATCTTGAGATATTAACATTTGATGACTTAATTGATGGTGTAGTGGTTCAGTTTTACAAATGAACACTGGATCGACGATAATAATAGTGTGCGCAATGATATTTCACACGGGGTTGCTCCAATTACTGTTGAATATGTAAAACAAATTATCGAGAAATTAGAAGACTTGGAACAGGTGGCTTACCTATTCCTAAAGTGTTGGAGAGAAAAGCTTCAAATTCACGATCATTTGTCATCTTTGCTGGAACATATCGGTATTGAGCCGCCCTGATGCTTTTAAGTAAATTGATGAGAAAATACAAAATTGGGATTGCCGAACATGTCGTTTCACCAGACAACAAAAGCCTGGCGGCTTATGGTGTCTGGTGAACTTTTCGTTATATGGCGCGAATTCGTTGACACTATAATCTAGTTTTTTGGGGATAAGAGATATGGGGAAAAATCCGACAAGGCAACGATTCGGTTATTTACCTCCAAGGTATAATTTTTCCCTTAATCCATATCCTGAGCTTCGATTTTCAAGGTGCCCGGATTGTCGGAAAAACACCGGTCAACGCAAGGTACCCTTGCTTATCCATGTAGACCCAAAGAATTTGATAGCGCTCAACTACACCAATCGATATTGCAGCAGCTGTGATATGCTCATTGGGCACAAGCATGAAATTGAGCATTACTTGACCGAATTGTTTTTAAAAATTGATCCAGAAGTAATTGGTAATGATTACCTGGTTTTTGGCACAGTTGAGAAAAAGGCTTGGCATGAAAATATGACCGATCCAAAAGCATTAAACGAAATGCGGCAACATATTCATGATTTTAAAAGCTATCAAAACATCCGCATGACAATGGCCGGATGGTTTCCAAAGGGCCAGAAAGCGCCGATAATGGAATCGCCGCCGTCAACAGAATGGGTGAAAAAATAAAATCCCGGCAGAGATTATTAAAAATCCATATAACATATTGCGGTTATGAAGCAAGTATCAAACATTTCAGCACTTGGGAAAAAGAAGGTAAAAGCGGGTTATTAGGTAAAACCCCTGAAGGTTTTATTATGTTCCTTTGCCCGCAATGTGAAAATATTATCAAGTATGATCCTTTATCAAATAAATTTTTTAAAGAACAAGAGCCCAATGATCATTACTCCATTTATCTTAAAGCCAGAGATCGATTACGCAAAATAGCCATAAATTATCTTCCGCTATGGATCATCACAACATTAACTATCGCTATTGGGAGCCCGTTTGAAAAGGATTGGTCAAAATGAATAATCCCCTAACAATGCTCTTGCAGCGGATCGCAAAAAACCGCGCCCGCTGAAGAGCCACGTTCCAGTGGTGATTACTTTTTGTAGGGGTCGGAATGTGTGCCGGTTCTTTCTAAATACAAATCATCGGAGGTGATTCGGTAGATTAAAAGCCAGTCCGGTTCAATGTGGCAATCTCGGTGGCCTTTCCATTTTCCAATCAGAGGATGATCATTGTATTTGGGCTCCAAAATTTGGCCAGCAGCTAATTTCTCGATGACGGCCTTTAATTTGGAAAGGTCCTTGTTTCGTTTCATGAGCCTTTTATAGTCTTTCTTGAACTGGGTTGTGTAATGTATGTTCAACTATCAAGCTCCTGAAATAATTCATCAACAGAGTCAACTTTGTGAACATTTATACCGTTTTCAGCGTCTTTGAGAACTGTAGCTGTTACTTCGTTGGGGATTTTTATTTCAAACGGGATTCCGTTATGCAACGTGATCTGAGAAAGATACATTGAAATTGCCTCTGACATCGAAATATTTAGTTTTTTCAATATTTTTTGGGCGTTGTTTTTTACATTCGGATCGACCCGGGTTTGAATTGTCGCAGTTTTTGCCATGACCTTCTCCTTTGTATGGACATTATCAATACAAACAACATACATCATCATAGGCGAAAATCAAGAAAAAATTTGTATTGGATGTGAAAAATCAAAATGTTGAAGCGAACATGCTGCTTCACAAAGATCGCTCGTACCTCGTGGCTTGTGAGCAGCGGCGTTGGGCTACGATAAACTGAAGGAATGGGGAATGAAAATATTTATTTCTCATGCAGTTGCTAATAAAAATATCGCGCAATCACTTGCTGAAGCGCTTGAGGCAACAAAGGAAAATGTGACTACATTTCTTGCCTCGCGTCCTATTAATTCACGGCAAGTTTATGCAATAGACGTAAAAGAACAGTTAATTGCCGTCTTTGAATCCATCGGATTATCTTTAGCGGATCCCGATATTGCAGTTTCAAAGATAATAGCCCAAGCCGCCGCAGACACTGTCACAGGTGAGCGTGAACCAGCATGGGAAGGAATCCAGATAGGCGGTGTTTTCTATGCCTGGGCAGGTTCGCTATTAGGACTTAAGGACCTTGATCCAGTGTCACCTCCAGCCGGTCTACTGGAGGAAATTGAAAAACGTGGCCTAAAGCCTCGATGGGCAAACAGGAACCGTTTGAGTCATCACATTGAGCGCGGTCTTGCTCAAGTATTTGCAACAGATAGAAAAACTTGGCGACGTCCGGTCAGTGACCAGAATCGTCCCCTGATGGTTAGTGCCCAACAAGGCTAATTCAGCCTACACAAAGAGCCGCGCGGCTGATTAGCAGCGTTATACCGACATGGGAGAATCAGTAACATCTTGCCGATAAATGGGTTACTGTCGCAATAATTGGCAATATATTGCCCTTTATAGCATTACGCTTGACTTGCCATTTAATTGGTAATATATTACTGCTTAACACTATGAATGGAGGTTAATCAGTAAGAAATGTCTTATAACATCGAATTCTCAATAGCAACGAGTGAACAAATCGAAGCCGCCATCTGCAAGCGCTTGGAAAGCATAAGGCTTTCCCGTAACATAACCCAAGCGCAACTCGCTGAAGAAGCCGGCGTCTCGCCAAGAACCATCGGTCGGCTTGAAAAGGGCCAAGGTGTTTCCATGGATACATTCATTCGGGTTATGATGGCGCTTAGCATACAGCAAAACCTTGAAGCCCTACTACCGGATCCGACTGTGAGACCAATCGAACGGGTTGGAATGGGTGCCGGAGAGCGTAAGCGCGCACGTCCTACTAAATCTATTGATGAACTCCCAACTTGGTCGTGGGGTGACGGCGAGGACAATGATGAATAATGATGCACGCGTCGTTCTCTGGGGAAGTGATATCGGTGCCGTCACTTGGCTTGAAGACAGGGAGATGGGGGTCTTCCAATACGCGCCTGACTTCCTGCGCAGCGGTATTCAGTTGGCACCACTTATGATGCCGCTTAGTGAGTTTCCCTATGAGTTCCCAGCGCTTGCACGGAACACCTTCAAAGGATTGCCGGGATTGCTTGCAGACTCACTTCCAGACAAATACGGTAATGCGATCATTGACGCTTGGCTTGCTTCACAGGGACGAACCGCAGCGAGTTTTCATCCAGTGGAACGCCTCTGCTATGTCGGCACTCGCGGCATGGGGGCTCTCGAGTTCCAGCCAGCCACACTCGAGCCGCCAACCAGCAAGCGTGCAATTGAGGTCGCAAGTCTCGTCGACCTGGCAAACAAGATCCTTGACGAACGTAACAGATTCGGCGGCGTCTTCTCCGGTGACGACGACCGAGAAACAATCAATGATATTCTCCGAGTCGGGACCTCAGCTGGCGGAGCTAGGGCTAAGGCGATTCTCGCTTGGAATAAAGAAAGCAACGAATTCAGGTCAGGCCAAGTCGAAGCTGGAGCTGGCTTTGAGTATTGGCTAATGAAATTTGATGGAATCACCAGCAGTAGCGATACAGAAGTCGTCACCCCGAAGGGCTACGGTAAGATCGAGTATGCCTATCACCTAATGGCAGTCGAGGCCGGCATCGAGATGACGACCTGTCGCCTTCATCATGAGGGTGGCCGTAGCCACTTTATGACGAAGAGGTTTGATAGGTCTGCGAACGGTGGAAAATTTCACATGCAGTCCTTGGGGGCTATTGCTCACTATGACTACAGGCAACCTGCGAGCTATTCCTACGAGCAGGCAATCCAAGTCATTCGGCGGCTAGGACTCCCTCGAAAGGACATGGATCAGCAGGTACTGCGCGCCATTTTCAATGTAGTCGGTCGCAATTGTGATGATCACGTCAAGAACATAGCCTTCCTCATGAATCGAGGGGGTGAATGGCGCCTGTCACCTGCGTTCGACATCTCTTACGCGTGGAATCCCAGTGGCGATTGGACGAGTCGGCACCAGATGAGCTTGAACGGTAAACGAGATGGATTTGAACGTGAGGACTTGCTTGCTCTCGCTAGGGCGGCTGACATCAAGAAGGCACGCGCAGAACAGATGATTCAACGCGTCATTGAAGTCGTGCGCCGTTGGCCCGACTTCGCCGGAGAAGCCGGAGTCAACGAAGAACAAGTTAAGAAAATACAGGATAGTCACCGCACAAATCTATAATCCGCTTTGTGAGACTACCACAGCATTCGATGTAACAAACAAACGGCTAACAAGGCTAATTCAGCCAACGCAAAAAGCCGTGCGGCTGATTAGCGGTGTTCTGTGTCAGAATAAAACAAATACTTGCATTGTATCTCATTATGATATACCATTGAGACTCAATTGGAGGTAATATTATGAAATTTTTAAGCGTAAGAGATCTAAAAACAAAATCGGCACAAGTTTGGAAGGAACTGCCGGGCCAAAAGGAAATGATTGTTACAAGTAACGGGAGACCGATCGCCCTCCTTTCATCAATAAATGAAAACAATCTTGAACAAGTTTTAACCGCATTTCGTCATGCTCGCGCAACTAATACTGTTGCATTACTTCAATACGAATCATCTCAAAAAGGGACCGATAAAATATCCATGGATGAAATCAATGACGAAATTCGAGCCGTAAGGTCTAAACGGAAAAAATGAAAATCGTATTGGACACAAATGTTCTTGTCTCTGGCCTACTTACCCCCTTTGGTCCAAGCGGCAAAATTGTTCGGATGGTATCTGCAGGTGAGCTTATTTTATATATAGATGCACGCATTTTATCAGAGTACCAAGAGGTTCTTCACCGTCCAAAATTCAAATTCAATAAAGATCATATCAGCATTTTGCTCGATTTTATAAAACTATATGGACAATTTGTTTCAAGTTTGCCACTCAAAAACCGTTTGCCCGATCCAGACGATGAGCCATTTCTCGAAGTTGCCATTGCTGGAAAAGTACAGTCCTTAATCACGCGAAATATTGTCCATTACCCTCCTTCATCCAGGGAAGGTATAAAAATATTTTCTCCCTCGGAATTCCTTGAGTTATTTAGAAAACAAAATAGTACCACAGAACAAAACGTTTAACTCGGACGGCTAGTATAATGCGGTTTTTCAAATATTTTTCACCTAAGAGCTTTTTCAGTTTTCTGGAAAGCCTCGGCTTGAAGCCCGCCGGTGAACTTACCGGTTATCCGTAAAATTAAAACGATGGCCCCTTATAACCCCTTGACACCTGTTACGTATCTGGTTACAATATATTTGCATGATACAAAAATTCATACACAAGGGTTTAAAAAAGCTGTTTGAATCTGGCAGCTCTGCAGGTATCAACCCGCAACATGTAACGCGCCTACGGCAAATCCTCGCACTTCTCGAAACCGCTGAAACCTTAGATGATATGGATTTGCCCGGTTTAAATCTGCATGAACTTAAAGGTGGGCGTAAAGGAACATGGTCTGTAAAAGTAAGCGGAAATTGGCGTGTTACCTTTAAACTAGAAAAAGGAGATGCCTTCGACGTAAATTACGAAGATTACCATTAAAGGAGTATACCATGCGTATGCATAATCCCCCACATCCTGGTGAAATCATAAGAGAGCTTTGCATTGAGCCATTGAATTTAACCGTAACCGAAACAGCCGAAGCTCTTGGTGTTGCTCGAAAAACCCTTTCAACCCTCTTGAACGGCCGAGCAGGAATTAGTCCTGAGATGGCCTTAAGGCTGTCAAAGGTTTTTGGGCGAACACCCGAAGGGTGGCTTCGATTGCAACTGCAGTTTGATTTATGGAAAGCAGAACAATCCATTGATATCAGCAGGTTAAAGCGAATAGAGGCTGCATAATTTCACCAAGGAACGGATAATCGGGTAAGGGGGAGTCTTTCTCTCCCCCTCCCCACGCCACCCGGCAAGCG
>CAZIIV010000170.1:0-6348 GCA_964539365.1 uncultured Desulfobacteraceae bacterium
TTCTTGTTTGATTAATCCGGCTCCGCCGGCGGCGGGGCTGACACCTGACACCTGAAACCTGAAACCTGACAGCTGTGACACCTGAAACCAAAAAGTCTTGGTTGGCAATTAACAAACTGGTAATGCACCCGGATGGGGTCACAGCAGTTGGGATCAATCCATAGAGAGGTGGACAGACAGCCCGGGGTGAAAAAACTGGCTCTTTTTCATCACGACCCGGAACATGACGATACCTTTCTATCCAATTTGGAAATAGAGTGCCGGAAGCATTTTTCAGATGTTTTTCTTGCACGAGAGGGTGAACAAGTAGAACTGTAATAGGCCCATTTTGGGTATTTTATATACACATTGCTCACCCATTAATTCAGTCTTTACTTTTGGCTATAATCTGTTATATAAAAAAATCAAGAATTTGCCCAGCGTCCCGTTTTGATTTTTGGTTAAAAATTTTCTTTGATAGCCATATTGTAATTTGAATCCGTAATTACCGGTTACGTTCAGCAATTGCAATATTCGTATAAACTTCTAATAACATGATAAATTTAAACGATCCTGTTAAAATTTTGTGTTGACTTTTTGTGATAAATTTGATTCATTTTTTTAAATTGATTCAACGTTTTTACAACCTATTTGGCTTATCTGTTTCATGCCAATAGCTGTTAACGGGCTGCTCGTAAAGAGGCTTGGCAATGTCACGCTTATCCAAAGCAATAATTATAAGCTTGCTTTTTGGTATTCTGGCAGTGATAGCAAGCGTCGTCCCCATTGCCCTTGAGCTTGAGGAAAATTTAGGCCTGAATTTATTGTTCAGGTTGAGGGGAGAAAGAGATCCGCCTTCAGATGTCATTATCGTATCTTTAGACAAGGTTTCCAGTAATACTCTCAACCTGCCCGCCGAACCTGAGAAATGGCCCCGCTCTTTTTATGCCACTCTTACTGAAAGTCTTGCCGGACAGGGCGCCGCCATTATTGTCTTTGACATGATGTTCGACAAACCGGATACCGTGGAAAACGACAATTTGTTCGCCCATGCAATCCGTAATGCCGGTAATGTTGTGTTATGCGAGTGCCTCAAAGAACTAACGTCCCCTTTAATAAACAACAACGGAAAGCATACGGGTAAATTAATTATCGAAAGAGTCATACCCCCGATTCCTGTTCTTGCACGATCCGCTCTTGCCATAGCGCCCTTCCCGCTCCCCAAAGTTCCTGTCAGGGTGAACCAGTACTGGACGTTTAAAACAGAAGCCGGCGACACGCCGACGCTTCCGGTTACGGCTTTTCAAATTTATGCAATTGAAATGTACGACGAATTTATTCGATTACTGGAAAAGGTAAGTCCGTCCAAATATGAAAAATTACTCCACGACAAGCATGAAATCATTTCTAACAAATGGATTGAAGAGAATATCCAGATTCTAAGAAATTTATTTAAAGAAAATCCATTGATTGGGAAAAAAATGATGGAGGAAATTCGGAATTCACATGTTCTGTCACTTGATTCAAAGAAGAAGCGGATCATTACGTCACTTGTAAAAACATATCTAGGTCCCAAAAGCCTTTATTTAAATTATTATGGTCCTCCGGGTACCATTGAAACGATCCCATACTATCACTTAATCCAACACCATGAAAAATCGAATACCACCCAAAGACACTTGGATTTAAGGGGGAAAGCAGTTTTTATCGGGCTTTCAGAAGGACTCCGTTCTGAGGAAAAAGACAGTTTTTACAGTGTGTTTTCCCAGTCAAGCGGAGCAGATATCAGCGGTGTAGAAATCGCGGCAACTGCTTTTGCAAACCTGCTTGAGGATAAACCGGTTCAGCCGCTTGTCTTTCCTGTGCATCATACCATAGTTTTTCTATGGGGAGTTTTGATTTGCATTCTGTGTATTTTTCTCCCGGTCTTGATCGCCGCTTTCAGCGTGATCGGCTTAAGCGTAATTTATCTAAGTGTTTCTCTGTATCAATTCAACCATGCCGGCATTTGGTATCCGGTGATGATACCGTTAGTTTTTCAGGTGCCTGTGGCCTGCTTCGGCACTGTCCTGTGGAAGTTTTTCCATACGCATAAGGAACGTCAGAATATCAGAAGGGCTTTTGAATATTACCTGCCGGACAAAGAAGTGAGCCGCTTGGCGAAAAATCTGGAACATATAAAAACAAATGTCCAAACCGTCTATGGGACCTGCCTGTTTACGGATGCGGAACAATATACTTCTTTGTCAGAAAAAATGGATCCAAAAGAACTGACCAGATTCATGAACAAATATTATGAAGCAGTTTTCAATCCGGTCAGGAAATATGGCGGTATCGTGTCGGACATTAAAGGAGATTCCATGTTGTCGATTTGGGCGGCCGAACATCCTGAGACTGCCCTTAGAAGCAAGGCATGTCTTGCCGCTCTGGATATTTCCAGTGCAGTGGAAAAATTCAAACAAAATTCCAATACGTTTCATCTTCCGACCCGAATGGGTATACATTCCGGATATATATCTCTTAGCAATATTGGGGCGATCAATCATTATGAGTATCGTCCTGTGGGAGACATCGTCAATACGGCATCAAGGATTGAAGCTTTGAACAGATATCTCGGCACACGGATATTGGTCTCCCAGGAGGTACTATATGATATTGACGGCTTTCTGGCCAGAAAGCTCGGGGACTTTATTTTTGCCGGGAAATCAAAGCCTGTTACTGTCTATGAGTTAATATCCCGAATAGAAGAATCCAGCGAGCAACAAAAAAACCTTTGTACAATTTTTACGCAAGGGTTGAACGCTTATTACAAACAATCCTGGCAGGAAGCAACCAAGGCATTTTATGAATCCATAAAAATCCATCAACAAGATGGGCCCTCGACCTATTATTTGAATTTGTGTGAGAAGTACAATGCAAATCCGCCCGGCGAAATGTGGGATGGATTGATTCACCTCAAAAACAAGTAAAAGGAGGTTACCTCATGATACCCAGAAAATTTCGTCTCTTCGTCCCGGCAGTGCTGATTGGCCTTCTTGCAGGGGGCATATCCCCCACCTCCCGGGCTTCGGAACCCTCCGAGGAATGGGCGGGTAAAATCGTATCGGTGCAGGGCAGCGTTCAGGTTCGAAAAACAGGCACAACACACTGGGAGCCGGTGCATTTGAACGATACCTGCCGTATGGGCGATATGATTCGGGTCCGGGAACACAGCCGGGCGGCCGTTGTTCTGTGTAACGGCGCCACTCTCCGTCTGGACCAGAATAGCACGATCATTTTCTCACCTTTGGAGAAAAAAGAAACGCTTTTGATCCGGCTGATAGAAGGTGCGGCTCATTTTTTCAGCCGTATTCCCCGCAGCTTAAAACTGGCCACACCGTTTGTCAACGGCGGCGTGGAAGGCACGGAATTTTATGTCAGGGTGGATCGGGATCAAACCTTTCTGTCCGTATTTGAAGGAAAGGTGCTGGCCGAAAACGAGGCCGGAAGCATTGTTCTTTCCAGCGGTCAATCGGCGATGGCCGGGAAAGGAAAAGCACCGGAATACCGTGTGGTGGTCTGTCCCCGGGATGCGGTCCGATGGGCATTGTACTATCCCTCCGTGATCTATGCTCCCCCGGAACAAGCCCCGGTTCATGAAGATACCGGCAACCCGCGCTTTTTAGCACATCGGGCGTCATGGCTGCTTTCCGTGGGCCGCGTTGATGAGGCAAACGTCGATATCGAGAACGCCTTGAAACTGGACCCGAAATACAGCCATGCCGTCGCGCTTCAATCCATCATCGCCGTGGTGCAAAACAAGAAAGAAAAAGCACTCCGTCTCGCAGAAGAGTCGGTTACCATGGATCCGAAATCCGCTACGGCCCAGATCGCTCTTTCATACGCCCGGCAGGCAAGTTTTGACCTGGAAGGCGCACGAGCCAGTCTCGAAGCGGCCGTGAAGCTGGAGCCCGAAAATGCTCTGGCATGGGCCAGGCTGTCAGAGATCTACTCGTCATTCGGAGATTTGGATAAAGCCCTTGAGGCGGCACAAAGGGCCGTAGTCCTGAATCCAAATCTGTCCAGGACGCAGACGGTTTTAGGATTTGCCTATCTGACACAGGTTAAGACCAAACAGTCAAAGGGCGCCTTTGAAAAAGCAATAGAGCTGGATCAGGCCGATCCCCTTTCGAGACTGGGTCTGGGTCTGGCAAAGATCCGCGACGGCAATATGGAAACAGGGGGCAGGGAAATCGAAATTGCCGCGAGTCTTGACCCCAACAACTCCCTTATCCGCAGTTACCTGGGCAAGGTTTACTTCGAAGAGAAGCGGTCCGGCATGGATGAACGCGAGTATGCAGTGGCAAAGCAGCTCGATCCCAATGACCCTACCGCGTATTTTTACGATGCCATTGCCAAGCAGACCACGAATCGTCCGGTCGAGGCTTTGTGGGATTATCAAAAAGCCATCGAATTAAATGACAATCGGGCAGTATACCGCTCCAAGTTGATGCTTGATTCGGACTTGGCCGCTCGCAGTGCGGCGATCGCCCGTGTGTATGGTAATTTAGGGTTCCAGCAGCGCGCTTTATTAGAAGGCTGGAGTTCGGTGAACAGCGATCCAACCAACTTTTCGGCTCACCGCTTTCTGGCAGATTCATATTCCGTTCTGCCCCGCCGGGAGATCGCCCGGGTGAGTGAACTGCTTCAGTCCCAACTGCTGCAGCCCACCAACATCACGCCTATCCAACCTCAACAAGCGGAAAGCAACCTGTTCCTTCTAAGCGCCCAGGGTCCTGCTGGTCTCTCTTTTAACGAGTTTAACACCATTTTCAACCGCAACCGCCTTGCCGTCCAGGGAAGCGGCTTGATGGCAAAAAACGATACCTATGGTGGTGAGGGTGTTGTTTCAGGCATTTACGACAAATTCTCCTTCAGCGGCGGTTACTCATACTTCGACACCGATGGCTGGTATCACAACGCCGATCAGAAAGATAAAATCACCAATGTTTTTGCACAGTATGAATTCACACCTAAAACAAGTGTCCAAGCCGAATACCGATACAGAGATACTGAAACAGGGGATGTAATCCTTCGGTATTGGGAGGATAATAGATACCCATTTCTACAACAAGAAGACAAAAATAATCAGATACGCTTTGGACTGCGCCACGCCTTTTCGCCAAGTTCTACCCTTTTAGGCAATTTTCAGTATTCAGACGCCGACGGTGATATTTCTGACCAGTTTTCTGTGGATCCGGCTTTAATAGGCCTTCCGCTTCCGCCTCCACCGCTCCAATTTTCTTTAGACGCTGAGAGAGATGACAGTGCTTACAGCGGCGAACTTTCGTATCTGTTCCGCTCACATTATGTTAATATAGTCAGTGGTGCAGGGTATTTCTACATAGATCAGGAACGCACCATTACCAATCGTATTATTTGGCCCGGACCACCGCCGATGGATTTTGGTACAGTTTCAAACGAGTCAGACCAAGATATCGATCACTATAATATTTATCTGTATTCCTACATCAGACCAATAGAAAAACTGATGGTCACTGTCGGCGCAAGTGGTGATTTCTATGATGCAGATAACAAAAATGATGCGCTGGATTTTGATAGAGATAAGTTCAACCCCAAATTCGGGGTTACTTGGTACCCGTTTGACGGCACCACTGTCCGCGGCGCTGTTTTCAGAACGTTTAAAAGAACACTGATTACAGACCAGACGCTTGAACCCACCCAGGTGGCCGGCTTCAATCAATTTTTTGACGACACCAACGCAACAGAAGCCTGGGTTTATGGTGTTGGAGTCGATCAGAAACTCTCTCAAAATATATTTGCAGGAACTGAATTTGTTTACCGAGACCTTTCGGTTCCATTTTTTACAGGTGCAGGCACATCCGGTGGACTTGATCGCAAAGATGCTACTTGGGATGAATATATGGGGAGGGCCTATCTTTACTATACCCCCCATGAGTGGCTGGCACTCAGAGCGGAATATGGATATGAAAAATTTAAGTACCCTGAGCGTTTCAATCCTGGTGCAGAGGAAATAAAGACCCATAGGGTTCCGTTGGGGGTCAACTTTTTCCATCCATCCGGAATATTCGCCGGGCTCACAGCGACTTACTATGACCAGAAAGGTGATTTTGAGAATTTTAAAACCGCCACCTTTAGTGACGCTGACGATTCATTCTGGCTGGTCGATGCCGCACTGGGTTATCGTCTGCCCAAGCGCTACGGCATAATCACTGCTGGAGTGACCAACCTGTTTGACAACGATGATTTCAACTATTGGGAGGTCGACCTCAAAAACTCGAGGATACAGCCGGAAAGACAGGCATTTATTAAAGTTACACTGGCGTTACCGTAATACCTTAATGATTT
>CAZIIV010000171.1:0-6312 GCA_964539365.1 uncultured Desulfobacteraceae bacterium
GGTAAGAATGTTGGATCAGCGGGTGGTTGAGCAATGCTAAAAATTGGAGGCTTATGAAATTTCTGGTCATCGGTGGTGATGCGGCCGGAATGAGCGCTGCAAGCAAGGCAAAAAGAAATAATCCTGATTTAGATATTACCGTACTGGAAAAAACACTGGATGTTTCATACAGTGCCTGCGGAATGCCTTACAATATCGCCGATTCCAACAGGGAAATTGACGATCTTGTTGTCAGGGAGGCAAGTGTCTTCCGGAAAAAACAGGGGATCAATGTGCTGACCGGTCATTGCGTTGAATCGATTCATCCGCCGAGCAAAACCGTTGAAGGCATATCCTTGCAAGAAAAGAAGTTTCAATTTTCTTATGATAAATTGCTGATTGCAACCGGAGGGTCTCCTGTCATACCTGATCTCACCGGTTTTGATCTTCCCGGAGTTTTGGCTTTAAAAAGCCTGGATGACGGGAGAAAAATCAAATCATATATCACATCAAATACGGTTAAAAAAACCATCATCATCGGCATGGGATACATCGGGCTTGAAATGTGTGAAGCGCTCAGGGCCAGATCCATAGAAGTAGATATGGTAAAACCCGGCCCGGTGTTTCTTCCATGGATGGAAAAAGAATTGTCCGATGTTGTGAGAAAAGAAGTAGAAACCAATAAAGTAAAATTATATCCGGGCCATACGCTTCAAAAGGTCAAGGCCGGAGGGCGACGGTTACAGGTAATATGTTCTGATCTTATGCTTGAAGCCGATATGGTTCTGGTGGCCATTGGAATAAAACCAAACAGCGAGCTTGCCTCCGGCGCAGGCCTCGACCTTGGCATTAGCAATGCGATTGCCGTGGACAGAAACCTCAAAACTTCGGATGAAAACATATATGCCGCAGGAGATTGTGCGGATGCCTATCATGTTGTTTCGGGTAAAAAAACATGGATACCTCTGGCGTTACGGGCGAATCGCGCAGGCTGGGCCGTTGCCGACAATATCTGCGGCAAGGCGGTTCAGCTACCGGGAGTTGCCGGTACAGCAGTATTTAAGGTGTTTGATCTTGAAGTGGCGCGTACCGGCCTTACCATGAAGGAAGCGACAGATTTTGGTTTCGATCCTGCAAGGGTTATAATTAAAACCCGTTCGCGCGCCCATGCCCACCCCGGCGCATCGGACATTCATGTGCTCATGATCGGAGACAAAAAATCCGGGCGTCTCCTGGGTGTCCGGATGGTGGGCAAGGAAGGCGTTGCCCATAGAATCAATGCGATTGCCGTTGCATTGCACGGCCGAATGACCGTTGAAGAATACTGCCAAACGGATCTGGCGTACGCCCCTCCCTTCGGCCCGGTTTGGGATCCCACACTCACTGCGGCAAATCAACTGCTTAAGAAAATATAGTTATAATGATGCAACTCCAGATCTCGTAACATGATAGAAAAATAGGTCTTTTTTTTTGGACATTATCGGGCGTGGTGAAACCTTCTCAAAGCATAGGTTTCAGGTGTCGGGTGTCAGGTGTCAGGCTGGCTCTCGCTTTTTCACTACTGACACCTGACACCTGAAACCTGAGGGCCAGTGTCCAATTTTCATGCAATCCCGAGAAAATTAAGGAGTCACGATTATTTTTCCAAGCTGAATGACGAGGTCTGAACTCTCTCTATCACCGCTTTTTTCCGAAGCTCTTCAATATACCCTTTGAGTTCTTTCCCTGTTTTTTCTTGTTTTAAATACCGGCCAATGTTATCTTTTACTTCTTCATAATCCATAACCGATTCCGGTTTCTTATCCACAACCTTAATCAAATGGTATCCGAAGCGCGTTTCGACGATATCGCTGATTTCACCTGTTTTTAATGCAAATGCAGCATCTTCAAAAGGTTTCGCCATTGTTCCGCGGCCAAAATAACCGAGATCACCTCCCTTAATATTGCTTGGACACTCCGAAAACTCTTTGGCGAGCACGGCGAAATCTTCGCCGCCTTTCAGCCGTTTTTGGATCTTTTGGAGTTTTGCCTTTTTTATATCTTTTACGGTCGGCTCGGACTTAGATTCAATTTTAATTAAAATATGACTGGCTCTTACCTGCTCGGATTTCTTGAAGGAATTTGGATGGGTATCGTAAAATGTCCTTATGTCTCGGTCAGGAATAACCACCAAAGACATGATATCGTTATCAATAAGCTTATTGACAACATGCCCGCGTTCAATGTCGGATTTAAGTTCGGCTTCAGTCAGTCCGGATTCAGCAATGAGTTTTTTAAAATCAGCATCAGTGGCAAATCCTTTTTTGATGCTTTCAAGATCCGCAGCAATGGCTTCGGGTTCAACCGTAATACCCTTGTTTCGGCTTTCTTGAAACAGCAGTTCTTCATTGATCATGGTTTCAAGAACATCCGTTTTGATTTCAGCCAGCCGATCATCGGAGATTTGCTGTCCCCTCCGCAACATATGCTGTTTTACCTGATATAATTTCCGGTCAAAGTCGACTTTGGTAATCACGACTCCGTTAACCACGGCCATCTTTTCAACCATGGGTTCCTTTTCCTCTGAAGAGGCCGTAACCACAGATAACATTAGAAGCAATATTGCCCCGAAAATTAGAACCGGTATTTTGTTTAAACGTCTCATTAAAAATCTCCTTTTGTAGTTGATGAATTCGTAACAGGTTTAAAAAATTAGAGCGGGTGCTTTTTCAAAAAATTCTGAATCAGCGGAATAATTCTGCCTGCCGCATCTTCGAGAACATAATGTCCCGCATCTTTAAATACATGAACCTCTGCATCCGGGAAACGGCGACGCCACTCATCAAGATATTCGAAATCAAAAACAAAATCGTGCTCACCCCAGCAAATCAGCATGGGGATGCGGCTGAGTTTGAACAAATTTTCATCAACAGTCTTGACAAAACCATAACTTGGGTCCTTCTCGCTAACGGGAATATCCTGAACAAACTTTAAGGTTGCAATCCGGTTATTCCAACTGTTGTACGGAGCGATGAGGCCTGACTTAACATCTTTTTTCATTCCCTTGTAAGATGCCATGTAGAGCGCACCATGGGCAAACAGATTAAATCCTTGCACCGCCAGGGTTGCGAAAGGCGTAACATTTCGCACCAGCTTCAGTCTTAGGGGAAGCGTTTTGCCCTTGGGCGGAAGAAAGGCGGCGGTATTCATAATTACGATTCGACCGATCCGTTGAGGGTATGTTACCGCATAGACCATACCGATGATCCCGCCCCAGTCGTGGAGCACCAGCGTAATTTTCTCCTTAACCCCAAGCTGTTCAAGAAAACTTTCCAAATCACGGACACGGCTTTGTAACCTGTAATCATACTGCTTAATACCGGGTTTGTCAGACAGACCGCACCCGATATGATCCGGCGCTATAGTACGGTATCGGTCTGACAACTCCCGGATCAGCTTGCGAAAATAGAAAGACCATGTTGGATTTCCGTGAATCATAACAACGGGATCACCGGTTCCCTGATCTATGAAATGATATTTCAGACCGTTTATTTGCATATAATGGGATGCAAACGGATATAGATGATAAAAGGAAGAAAAATCTATTTTTTTCCGTCCGGAAACACTATTTTGTTCATTAAGCTTCACTATATATGCATTTTGCTAAAGTTCTAATGTCCAATTTTCAAGTAGTTCTCAGTTGAACATGGCTATTTGGTGGCAGGTTTCAGGTGTCAGGTGTCAGAAAGCATGTTCGGTCACAACTTTTTATAGACCTCAAAATCCTCCACGCCCATATATTGCTATGGGTCACCTCTTTTCCCCCTTAAGCCTGACACCTGACACCTGACACCTAAAAAAAGCTTCGGAGTCACGGTTTTTTAATAGACAAGAATCAGCGTTTACCAACGGCCTTGGTTTACACCCCCAATACCCAAATTTTCACCACTTTATCCCCAGCATCAGGCAATTCAGGCCGCTGCCGATACCGAAAAAACCAACAAGATCATTTTTAATCAAGAACTCCCGTTCCTCGGCGATTGCAGCCGTGATGGGCAGGGATACCGTACCGATGTTCCCGAGGTATTTGAACGTGGTAAAATCCTTGTCCTCCGGGATCCCGATGGATTCGAGTATATTTCTTTGATGAGTTGCACCCACCTGATGGCAAATAACCTTGTCCGGCTTATCTTCCGGCCAGGACAGTTTTTTCTTAAACGCATTGTAGGTTTCTATTCCCAGGGCCACACCGTGCCGTAGAACACCTGCGGAATCTGTCTGCATGACATGAAGACCGCTGGCCGGGATACCGGTGTCCGGCCCCCATCGGCACAGCTTATGATGTCTGGTCGCACTTCTAACGACCCCTCCCAAAAGACGATGGCCCGTATCGGAAACAGATGTTCGGGTCAAAAGTACGGCCACAGCCCCTGATCCTCCGGTCAGCGTGGCCACGGTCTTCTTAAAATGATCTATATCCATATTTTTCAGAAGACGGTCAATGGTAAAATCCATAATCTGTCGTGCAGACTCGCAGGACACCACAAGACCGGCCTTAATCTGACCAAGCTCTATTGCGTTTGCTACCTGGATCATCCCGTTTAAAACCCCCAGGCAGGCATTTGAAACATCGTAAATCTGGGTTTTCGGTCCCAGTCCCAGACGGTGGGATATGGCGCAGGCGGTTGCAGGCTCTAAATTGTCCCTGCAAACCCCACCATATACCAGCATACCAATATCTTCGGGAGAAATCATGGAAGCATTTAGGGCTTTTTGTCCGGCTTTTGCAGCGCCTTCGTACATGGTAAATCCCGGATCCCAGAATCTGCGCTCCCGGATTCCGGTTAACGCCTCCAGTTGTCCTTTTTGAAAATACAGGGCGTTATATAAGGATTCAAGTCTTTTTTCAAGGTCATCTGATGTGACCACGTTCGGAGGCAGTTCATATCCAAATGAATCGATATATACCTTATTATATAACATGCAACATCTCGTAAATTCTATCTCGCTATAAGCGTATACTTAAAGTAAGTTATTCCAATATTCCAATTGAAACGGAGATCCTCGGCTTACCTCTTTTTGAGTCCCGCTTTATGCGGGACATCCTATAAAATCGCAAAGAGATTTTATCTCGGAATTAAGCGAAATCCGAAATTTTCCATTTGATAAATATACAGCCCGTCGACTTTAAGAAATCCGTTTGCATATAAGGCGGGAACCGGTGTGTTCATCATTTTAGTTATCACGGCTTCCACTTCAACTCTTTTATTTTCCGGAATCACTTGACCCCGGTAAATCCAGTTATGCGGCTTCCCGGTAATCAACTCGAACCGATGACTGTCAACCAGATGCTCCCAACGATCGATGGCCATGAACTTGACCAGCTGGAGAAACGATTCTATTCCCAAAGAACCCGGCCATACGGGGTCCTGGTAAAAATGAGCCTTGAAGAACCATTCATCCGCTCTGACTCGTTTTACCCCGCGAATAAAACCCAGACCTTGAGGGCCTCCGGTCCGAACGTAAGTTTCAATCCTGTCGATCATGCGAAGCGCTGTTGCCGGCATTGCCAAGGAAGGAGCCGGGTCAACCTCGGGATCATCCGGCCGAAGAGGGGCCTGGTCTTTAAAGTTGCAGGAACGGCTCCCCTCCCGCTCGGCCGCTGCGGGAAAATAGGCTTTCTGATCCGCCCCCCGGATGCCGATCTGCCGAGCCAGGGCCTGTTTCGTGAAAAAACCGAAGTAGGTATCGCCCGAATAAATGACTTCAGCATCCTGCAGCACCTTAAAATCAAAATGTTCGATGATCATGTCTCCGGCTTCGGAAACTTTCGTCATCCGAGCCTGCATGGATATTGTTTTTTTGTCCGGTAAAACCATTCGATTCAACACGGCATTCCCGCCGAGATTTCTGAATTTCAGATCTTTATCACTGTGAAGAGCGGATCCCAGATAGGCGGCCAGCCATCCGCACGGCTGTAGTGCGAGCTCGAGCAATACGCAAAAGGGCATGCAAGCAGATCGGTCTGCTTTAAAATACCATGCATCAGGCGACACGTCATATTCGGCTTCTATCCATCCGCCCGGTTTCAATGTCCATGCTTCGGGCTCAATGGTGACAATCCTGTCCAAAAAGGAATATGGCGGTCCCGGAAGTCTGGCAATGACTCTGTCTTTATCAAATACTTTATACGGGTCACCGAACGCTTCTGAAGGCTTTCCAACGGCAAATGCCAATATTTTGTCCCGGTCAAAAAGTGCCGGTTTCCGGACACGGGTGTCCGGATGCTGGATGCCGGATGCTGGATACTGGATGCTGGATACTGGATGCCGGATGCTGGATACTGGATGCTGG
>CAZIIV010000172.1:0-6299 GCA_964539365.1 uncultured Desulfobacteraceae bacterium
GTCAAGATTTAGGTTTTAAATATTTTATAGATTGCTGAGAAATCTTCTCTTTCAATGCCTTTCTCAAAAGTTTTGGCATAAAGTTCCTTTACAACAGCTCCGGTAAAAAGCGATTTTTTTTGTTCATACGCTAAATCCTGGAGGCAATGGAGATCTTTATAGATGAGTGCATTTGAGAAGTGAGTGGAAAAATCTTCTTCAAGCAATTTGGTTTTTTTAGCATTCAGCACCAATGAGTTGCCACCGCCCACCGACAATATTTCCAATATGTCTTTTTTGCTGATTCCCAAATCTTCTCCAAGCGTTAGCGCCTCAGCAATGACCGCCATGAAACTTCCTATCGTAAGATTGTTGATAAGTTTCATTTTTGTGGCAAGTGCGGATTTTTCAAGATAGAAAAGATGCTTGCCCATATTTTTCAGGACGGGTTTAACCGTTTCATACCCTGTTTTGCTACCGCTGACCAGAATGGTTAATGCTCCTTGCGACGCAGGAACAACACTTCCCAATACCGGGGACTCTAAATAAATACATTTTGCCCGGGAACACCGTTCATGAAACGACGTAACCATTTTGAAATGGTTTGTTGACAGATCCACGATAACTTTCCCGGAAACATCGCCGGACAACAGTCCATCGTGTTGAGTTAAAACCGTGTGTACGGCGTTGCTGTCAAACAGACATATGAATATGATATCCGTCCGATCCGCAACTGCACTGGGTGAAGTGGCTATCTCAACCACCATGCCGTCCGCCTTGGAAGGGGTTCGATTCCAGACGGTTAAGGAATGCCCGCAATCCAAAAGTCTTTTGGCAATTGCCTTTCCAAGATTCCCGAGTCCGATGAATCCCAAATTCATATTTTTCCTTTCTTATACTGATTAATAGGTTGTTGAATGTGAGCCTCTCTGCCAAAATCGTTTTATCGAAAACCTGCTTTGCTCTTGGGCCTGCTTATCCGATCCAATTATAAGATTATAAAGAAAATAGGTGATAATCAAGGCTTTACTTTTACTATATAAGAATTATAATACACGAAAGGATTAATATTGTATGCGATTTCTTTTATATAACATAAGATATGCTGCTGGAATTGGAAGACATTTCCATCTTCCGGTTCCTTATAGCGGGTATTTAAAGCACACCAACGGCAATTTCCAAAACATAGTGGATTTCATAAAATCGGTAAACCCGGATATTATGGGATTGATCGAGGTGGATATCGGGTCTTTCCGTTCCGAAAAAAGCAATCAGGCCGAAGACATTGCTTGGGAAATGAACCACCACCCGATCTATCAGTCAAAATATTCCACTGCTTCCATCGTTCAAAAAGTCCCGGTGCTGAACAAACAGGGGAATGCGATTTTGACGAACCAGAAGATTAAATCTCAAAAATTTCATTATTTCCGGGAAGGGATCAAGCGCCTTGTGATTGAACTCGAGCTGGAGGAATTCTCGGTTTTCCTGGCCCACCTGTCCATTAAATTCCGTCATCGCCACTACCAGTTGCAGGATCTTCATGCCATGATAAAAAGCCAAAAAAAACCGGTGATTGTGGCCGGTGATTTCAATGTATTTTGGGGAAATCGCGAACTACAATTATTTTTGTCTGCAACAGGCCTAAAAAACGCCAACACAAACGGGGAACCCTCCCATCCCAGTCGCTCTCCGCGCCGACAACTGGATTACATTTTCCATAGTCCGCAAATACGAATCACCGGTTTCCGGATCCCTCAGGTCAAACTATCCGATCATGCCCCCTTGATTTGCGATTTTGAACCGGTTTAAAAAATTATTCCGGTTACAGATAGTTTTTTCGATCCATCAGGAAATTTTTGTAAATCCGGTAATGCTCGGTCTCCTCGTAAGCCAGCGAACAGACGGGTATGTGGTCGAAACTGTAGATTTTGGCTCCGGCACAGGCGAGCAGAATCGGGGAGTGCGTCGCGATGACGAACTGGGCGTGACCGGCCCGGCTATTGGCACCCAGAATCTCAAGCAGTTCAAGCTGACTGCGTGGTGAAAGCGCGGTTTCGGGTTCATCGAGCAGGTAGAGTCCCCGGATCCGGTACCGGTTGCGGAAATAGGACATCAGAGATTGGCCATGGGACTGGGTTACCAATGACTTGCCGCCGAAGTATTTGAGTTGGCCGGGGTCTGCTACCGCCCACTCATCCAGGATATTGGCGAAATCCTTGAACATCTCCGATCCGAAGAAAGACCCGGAAACCCGTCCGTTAGACCATTTCAGGGAAAGATAATTGCACAGTTGGCCTTCAAAACGGTTCACTTGAAAACGGGGACCTGGGGAAATACGCCAGATATGGATATCACAGGCATGTGCCAGCGCTTCCAGCAGGGTAGACTTGCCCGTGCCGTTCTCGCCCACAAAAAACGTCACCGGCGTCTCCAGGGATAGGTATCTGGTTTGATGAAAGATGGGAAGGGCAAAGGGATAGTGTTCATGGGTAGGATACTTCTCAGGTCGAAGGGTAATGCTTTTTAGATGAACGGACATAGTATTTTCATTTTTTCTCAAGATATGCAGTTTTTCTTACACAATTCAGCTATTTAACAACTCGCAACCCATGGGTTTCCCTTATCTTTTCCCACAGGGCCTTGATGATAACAAGTGTGACATCGTCTTCACGAAACACATGTTCCTTGGAGATGGATCTACAGGATGCAAGCAGTTCTGTATTTCCGGACCACAGAGCAAGAAACTTCTTAAAATATTCACGCAAGTTAGAGCGTAGATCCAACAGGTCGTTTAAGTCCGCGTTCGCAATTTTTATTTTAACCTTTAAATCCAAATCAGAAATTACTTGATCTACCGCTTCGTCAACCGTTTTGGGAGGAATCGGTAATTTATTGAGCAGCTCCTTTCTGTCATAATCAGCAAGGTGCTCACCGGGTTTGGCTTTTACCAAAGAAAGCAATATAGAATCTTCAATAATATACATTGTGTTTCTGTATATATCAGGATCTTCACTGGCTCTTGAGCCGGCTACATTCAGAACTTCAATATTATTCTCTATGACCCAGGTGTTTATTTTAGAAGCTGCTATAAACCCGGACATCTCTTCCAAATCAATATGCAGGGTGGGTCGTTTATGCCTTTCTGTCATTTTCATGCTGTAATCAGCACCCCCTGTTAACTCTCCATGTGAGAATATGACCGTTCCATCAGAATCTATAACGTTCTGTTCAATCCGTTCTTTATAACCGGCAACGGGCATTTCCTCCAATTCGTATTTATCCGGTAATATCCCATTTTTTATTTTACGTCCCTTCTGAATCCACCCACCATGGGGGAAGTTGTATTTTATGGCCGCATCCAGAGCCGCCTGGTCTGCACCAAGTTGTCCACCTGATATGATTTTTTTAAGCATTCTTCTTACTCCTATATTAAATTCGCACCTGCTTTAGCAGATTTCCTTTTTAGGACGAAATTGAATTTTTATTTCTCAAAACTAATCTGACCCGGTCACCCATTTTTTTGCTTCGTCAAGATTAATAAAAATTCCAATTTTTGCCGGCAGATCTGCTGCGGCAACCTGATACTTTCTTGATACTCCATATTCCAAATCACGTGATACGATCACGGCGACTTTGTACTTGGCACGGGTTTTTGTTTGAGTCTCAAAGTATCTGGCTATCTTTATCACCTCTTGACTGTCAAATTTAGATGCATCTGCATCCCTTATATCCCATATTGAATTCATATTTTCTTGGAAATCCGGGTGTGAGTGTACGGATTCATATGAAGATCTTATTTCTTGAAATGTTATTTCCCCTGTTACCGTGTGAATGGCTACGGAGGCCTTTTTATCCACAACTGTATTTACTGTCATAACCCTTATCTCAAGAGATTTCAGTATATGTCCCTTATAACCCTTATCTTTTTCGTCTCTATTTGTAAACAAGGTTTAATTTTTCTATTATGGCGTTAGTCACAAACTCATGAATCGTTATTTCTTGTTTCGTACAAAAGGTATTTATTCTTTTAATCAAGTCTTCCTGCAACATGATGTTTATCGGTTTAGATTTGATTGCTTCGGAGTTTGTGGTTTTTTTCCATGTTGCTCCCATTTTGATTCCGGGTTTCTATTTTTTTTTTGACTCATGGTCACTCCATATATTCAATTTTTCTTTTCTGGCAAGTTTTTCGGGGTATTTACACAACGCAAACGCACCTTTTCATATTTTCCGTTATATCTGATAAGGATGGTATCTCCATCAACAACCCGGACCACTTTATACTGGCCGGCACAAACAACCCCGGGAATGATCATCAAAAAGAGGATTAAAATATGAATAATTTTCAAAAATCTATTCATAAGAATTTATCCGCCTGTTGGAGAATTATTTATAACTATCTGTTTCATTTATACATATTGCAGAAATTGGCGGAAAAGACAATTTTGATGAACTCGCAAAAAGTCGTCACTCCGGTAGATCCCGGATCGAGTCCGGGAGGAGTCCAGATGGTCTACAACTCCTTGAAAAGACTGGATTCCGGCTTTCGCCGGAATGACGGAAAACGATATTTTATGACTTTTTGCGAGTTCATCAATTTTCGTTCAGGCACTAAACAGGTTTTAAATGTCCTCCCCCCAAAGCAGCAAACAAAATCATAAGGATGATGGATTGAATGACCCATCCAATCATGCAAACCCCCACAGCACGTAATGTGCTCTGATAATCAAGGGCTTGTCTTACCGCAATAACCATGGCGACCAACATCCAAATTGAAGCGACAAAGAAAACGATTCTGGCCATACCCGGTATAATCGCCAATATACGGATTAATCCTGGAGAGCTTGAAAAACCGATGGTTCGCAACAATTCACCATGATCCGCTTTGGTCTGGGGCTCGGGAAGGAGTTTCGCACCAATAAAATATGTCAGATAGGCCCAAACATACCATGCGACAAGAGCTGTGATCGCTCCGATAATGATCCCCTTTACTCCTATGGTTCCGATGCTTCCTATTCCGGCGGCCATACTGGAAAGCACAACAACTCCAATGGCTTGGCCCATTAATCCTTTATCCGCTTCAACTTCTTCATATAAGTTAATGTCGAGCTTGGCCGCACGAACCATACGATCTATATAATTTTGCATATAACCTCCTAATGTTAACTTCCCGGAATATCTGAAACCCAATGAAAATATAGGGTATTTTTCAATACCAATTCTTTTCCCCGCCTTTCTTCGATCCCCTGACCGAAGTTTCATCAGTGAAAATATTATACCTTTCAAAGATCTTCTATGCAACTGCTTTAATATCGATTTGTTATCCGCACGGATACTTCCCTAACAGATATCACGCCACAGACCTTCATTCCATGGGCGCCATTGAACGAGAATTAGAAGAAAATGATCTTTTGCGAAGACAGGTGGAATTTTTATTGCCGTTATTATACTCATTATTTTAGAAATTTTCTAAAAAATTTTCTTGACTAATTCAATTTTCACTGTTAGGGCATAATTATTGTGATACACACAACATGTGCCACAAATTACTTTGTTTTATACAACATTATGTAACAAAGTAAAAGAGGTAGCCTATGAACCACAAAGACATCCCTTTAAAAGACAGAATTATCTTTGCACTTGATGTGGACTCTTTGGAAGAAGCTGAAAAATGGGTTGATAAGTTAGGCTCCCATATTAATTTTTTCAAAGTTGGATTGCAATTATTTATTGCGGGATGGTTTCCTGTCATCAAAATGATAACAAAGCGCGGTCATAACGTGATGTGTGATTTAAAAATATGTGATGTTCCGGAAACAGTTAAATTAGCTTTAAGACAATTAAGAGACAATGACATTACATTCGCAACAGTAATAGGAAATGAACCAATAGTTAGGGCGGCCGTGGAGGAAAAAAACGGTGTCAAAATCCTTGCAGTCACAGTGCTGACCAGTATTGATGATGAAGACATTATAAAGATGGGTTATAAGGGCTCTATTGATGACCTTGTGTTGTATCGTGCTAGACGTGCTTTGAAAATTGGATGTGATGGCATTATATCGTCAGGCCGAGAGGTGTCTCATCTGAGAAATGAGCTGGGAAATAATTTTCTTGTAGTTACGCCTGGTATTCGATCCGATACCGGTGTCGAAATCCATGGAGATGACCAAAAAAGAATTGTATCCGCTCAGGATGCTGTCATTAATGGTGCTGATTATGTTGTAGTTGGTCGGCCAATCCGTACCGCTAAAGATCCAATTGCGGTTGTTGAGTCTATGCAACACGAAATCCAAAAAGGATTATCCTCACAACTTAATTAA
>CAZIIV010000173.1:0-6299 GCA_964539365.1 uncultured Desulfobacteraceae bacterium
TCTGTTTATGCCAGTCTTTTCAATACTTCCTTGAGTTCTCTGACTGCGTCGGCGGATCTCTCAAGGGCGGCCTTCTCTTCAGTAGTGAGGGTAATTTCAATGATTTCTTCCACACCATTTGTGCCAAGTTTTACCGGCACGCCGATAAAAAGTTCGTTACATCCATATTCACCCTCAAGGTATGCGGCACATGGCAGGATTTTCTTTTTGTCTTTGAGAATAGATTCGGCCATTTCCACAGCGGCCGACGCCGGTGCATAAAAAGCACTTCCTGTTTTAAGAAGTCCGACAATTTCAGCGCCGCCATTGGCGGTTCTTTTCACTAAAGCGTCTATCCGTTCTTTTGGGAGCAGTTCAGTAATTGGTATGCCTGCCACAGTGGAATAGCGAGGTAACGGCACCATGGTATCCCCATGCCCGCCAAGAACAAATGCAGTGGTATTTTCCACGGAAACATTAAGTTCCATGGCAATAAAAGCCCTGAATCGTGCGGAGTCCAGCACCCCGGCCATGCCGACAACTCTATTCTTTGGGAAGCCGCTGGTCTCATATGCAACGTGACACATCGCACAACTCTTTTTCCGCCAGTCTTTGAGCCGCGGTTGCTCCCACATTGCCGGCACCGATTATGCTGACTTTTTTGTCCATATTAGACTCCTTTTATTGTTGGATGATTATTGTTAGTGGTTTTAAGAAGATAAAAAAGTTTAAGATTTTGTTAACATAAAACCGATTATTGTCAATATGTTTATAACAAATATCTCTTGTTATTGACATGAATGGTTAAGCGGTATAAAAATTCTAAAATGTAAAATCCGGGTTGAAGGTTCTTATGAATATAACAAAAAAGATTAAAATACTGTTGCAGGAAGCAGAGCTTTATCATGCCCAGGGCCTGCTGAACGAGGCAATGGAAAAATATAACGCCGCAACAAACCTGATCCGGAGTGATGAACGGCTGAAGGGCAAACAAAATCTGATAATGGGAATTTCAAAAAAAATTCTCGCCTTGAAAAACGATATCATCAAAATTGAAATGGCGCCGAAAAAACCTGAAGTCTCCGCAAAGATTCAGGATCTGATAAAAAAAATGGTTTCAGTTTCGCCGGACAAGAACGAAGATTTAAAAGCTCTTGAGGGTGCCATAGCCCTTGCAAAGTTCGGACAGTACAAAAGGGCCTTATCAGAATTTAACGAACTCATAAAAAAAGACTCATTGCGAGTTGTTTCCGCCAAGAGCATGCTAAGGTGTCATATAGCGCTTTCATCACCGGATGAGGCGGTTGCTCAGTATGAGCAATGGATTTCAGATGGTCGATTTTCAACGGTTCAGATGGATAACTTACATGCTTTTCTTGAAAATATTTTAAGAAAAGAGAGCATTGAAATAAAACTTCCAAAGCGAAAAACACCAAAAGGAAACACCGCTGTAATTTGGGTTAAAGGCCCTCAAATCGAAGATGATGGAACTCTTGATATCAACTCCATGGGGATAACTGTCCATAGCGGACTTCAAAAGGGGGAGGTCGTTGAATTTAAGGTAAGATTTCAATTAGGAAACGTGGTCAGTCTGCTTATTTCCGTCAGGAACAAAGAGCTAATCGATATTTTTAAAGTTGGTGAAATTATTGGTAATATTCAATATAATTCAACCGCTGCTCAATTTAATGCTTCCGGACTGGTTACATCGGTAAAAGAAATTAAAATCGGACCCTTGAGGGGAGATTATTGCGTGGATATTAAAATTATATCAAAGCAACCCTAATTCTATGGCCATGGAAGAATGCAGTGGTGGGGCACGGAAAATTTGGGGCCAAGCTCCATGTTCATTTTTTTTACACACGGTGCCGGTTTTTGGTTCAACATCGCGGTTAGGCAGCATGAAACAAGAAAGGTCTTGAATAATTTGAGAAATATTTGTAAACTAAATTTCTTATGATTATACTGAACAAATTTAAAATATCTTAATCTTTTGCTTGGGACTGATTATATATGGCTATTTTTAAATTAAAAAAAAGAGAGATAGAATGTAAAATCGTATATTACGGACCCGGAAGATCCGGAAAAACCACTAACATGGAATATATCTACAAAACATATAGGAAGCAGGTTGTCGGTGAGATGGTCTCGGTGGATACGGAGGGAGATCGAACGCTTTTTTTCGATTTTCTTCCCATGGGGTTGGGACAAATAAAAGGTTTTGATATCAAAGTTCAGGTATATACGGTTCCCGGTCAGGTCCAATATACATCCACCAGAAAATTGGTTTTAAAGGGCGTGGACGGCATAATTTTTGTTGCCGATTCACTGGCGGTCAGACGTGAGAAAAACATGCTTTCCTTAAAGGATCTCCAGCATAATTTGAAAGAATGCGGCATTAGCATTTTAAATATTCCGCTTGTTATGCAGCATAATAAAAGAGATCTTGTAGAGCAGGGCGTTCCGATAATGTCCATAGAACAGATGGAAAGAGATTTAAACAGACAGCTCAAGGTCCCCTCTTTTTCAGCCAGTGCCATTACCGGTGACGGCGTTGGTGCAACCTTAAAAGAATGCCTTAAGTTGACTTTATTGTCATTTAAGAAACAACTCAAATCCGGATAGAAGATCCATGGGTAATTTTGTTCTTGCGGGTAATCTTAATTTTTTAAGCCTGGGAGATATTTTACAGCTTCTGGGTTCAAATTCCAGCACCGGAGTTTTGCGCATTACCAGCAGGTATGCCCAAGATTTGGGGTTAATATATTTTCATAACGGAAATCCTGTTGATGCGTCAGTCGGATCATTGACCGGTCTTGATGCCGTGAATTTACTTTTTGGGTGGCTTGATGGAGAATTTGAATTCATCGAAGAAAAAGTTGATGCTGAAAATGTCATCAAAAAAAGCCGTATGCAAATTATTCTTGACTGCTTAAGAATGCTGGATGATGGACAGATTGAACAGATGGGACCGGTAACATTTACCAAAAAATCATCCCATCCTTCCGACGGTTTATCAAATCGGCCGATTATAAGAGGGCCGCTTATTGATTATACATACGTTGTTGATGAAGAAGAAGTCCGTGCCGGAAACAAAATCGTGGGAGAGGGAAAACATGGTGGCTGGTTATGGGTCATACTTGAAGGCACCGCAGAAATTATTAGAGAAACCCCCAAAGGGCCTTTAAAATTACTCAGAATCGGCGAGGGTGCATTTATCGGAAGTATTGCCTCATTTTTAGTGTTAGAGGGGAGTGTTCGAAGTGCCGCGATTACGGCGATTAATAATGTTCTGCTCGGTGTCCTTGATTTGCGACGACTCTCCGCCGATTTTTTGCGAATGTCCAATCAATTCAGAAGCCTTTTAATCAGTCTCGATAAACGGTTAAAACAGGTAACCAATATGGCGGTTGAAATAAAGTTGGAAAACATTAACGTAGAAGAATTTATCAATGGCAAAGCTCATGTGTTCACACAGGGCGAGAATGTGGAAAATTTATTCACAATTACAGAAGGTGAAGCACATATCGTCCGGAATATCGAAAATGGCTATGTGCCGCTGGCGAATCTTTATCAAGGTGATTTTTTTGGACATCTACCATTCCTTGATATTGGACAAGAACCTTACTCCGCCTCGGTTTTCGGATCAAAAGATCTCAAGATAAGCGAGATGGATCCTAAAGTTCTGGAGCAGGAATATAAACAGATTTCGCCCACATTTAAAAATTTCATAGACCATCTTGCAAACTGCATACTCGTAACATCCATGTTGGCTTGTGAGTTTGGAAAAAATATCTGCCTTAAAAAACGGGAAAAATCCAAATGAGTTCGCTTCGCTTACAATTGAAATCATGGAATAATGGAACTGAGTCAAAAAATCATATCTCAATAAATTGGTTTAGTTACAGTAAGTTGTAGAATTTCCGAAACGTTTAATTAATGGGTGAAAATCATGACCACAAAAGACAGAAGAAAACATACAAGAATCAACTCCCTTAATCTTATATCGTATAGTTGTATCGATGAAACTGTACAGGTTATGGCACAGGGAATGGGAAGAACTCTGAATGTGAGTCAAGACGGAATTCTTCTTGAAACGCATGTTCCAATCGATCCGAAATATACAGTGGTGTTGGCAATAGGTTTGGAAGATGAATTGCTCAACATCAAGGGGAGAGTTGCGTTTTCTATGGCAGGTGAGGGGGATAGATTTGAAGCCGGGATTGAGTTCATTGAAACCGATGAGGCGGCGCTTGATGTTTTAAAAAAATATATCAAAGCCTTTAGGGGACACGAGTAGTGATCGGAATTATATTCCGCTATTGGCGGAAAAGACAGTTTTCGTTCAGGCACTACATACCAAAGGATAAAAATCCATGGTTCAAACCGTCAGTCAAACCGATTTTAAAAATTTGAATTTACTGAAAAGGGGGAAGGTTCGGGATATATATGATCTTGGCGACACACTGTTAATGGTGACAACAGATCGAATTTCCGCATTTGACGTTATCATGCCTGATCCTATTCCGGGGAAGGGAAAAATTTTGACTCAAATTTCCCTGTTCTGGTTTGAAATAATGAAATCTCTTTTGCCCAATCATGTGATTTCCGGGAATGTTGATGATTTTCCCGAGATTTGCAGCTCATATACCGAAATTCTGCGCGACCGAAGCATGCTGGTTAAAAAAGCAAAACCGCTTCCCATTGAGTGTGTTGTCAGAGGGTATATATCCGGTTCCGGTTGGAAAGATTACCAGACCACCGGAAGCATCTGCGGAATAAAACTGCCCCGGGGCCTCAAAGAATCCGACAAATTGCCGGAACCCCTGTTTACACCTTCCACCAAGGAAGAGATAGGCCTTCATGACGTTAACATTGATTTTGATACCGTCGTAACTAAAATTGGAAGACCCCATGCAGAAAAGATCAGAGAACTCAGCCTTGCAATTTACGAAAAGGGCGCCAAGTTGGCTTATGAACACGGCATAATCATTGCGGATACAAAATTTGAATTCGGCCTTTTCGAAAACAACCTAATTCTTATCGATGAAGTGTTGACTCCGGATTCATCAAGGTTCTGGCCCAGGGAGTCGTATAAACCGGATGGTCCGCAAAAGAGTTTTGACAAGCAATATCTCAGAGACTATCTGATTTCCATAAACTGGGATAAAAAGCCGCCGGGGCCGACGCTTCCCGAAACGGTTATCCGTAATACACGAACCAAATACCTGGAAGCCTTAACCCTAACGTTACATAAACAACATGGCTAAAGGGGGATCAACTATTCGAATTTCAAACAAAAGTCATAAAAATGCTTCCCTTTTTGATTTCGAACCCTTGGTGAATTCAAACGCAAGTTATGCGCTGTAACCAAAAGATCGCAAAGCTTTCTTTGATTGATTCCAAAGACGATTCCTTTCGCATTACCACCCAAATAAACGTCGATCATCTCATGGACTCTATTCATCATGTGGGGATGTTAAACCTTCCGTTACTCGTAAAAAAAGAAACAGGATATAAAATTGTGAGCGGTTTTCGCAGAATTGAAGCCTGCCGACAACTTAACCGGGATGATGTGGAAGTCAGGATACTCAAATCCGATACAAAACGGCTTGAATGTGTAACATATGCGATTACGGACAACTCTCTTCAAAGACCCCTTAACCTGATCGAACAGTCGAGATCCATTAACCTGCTCTGCCCGTTTTTCAATGATATTCGCATCCTGGGAAAAGAACTGTCGGCCATGGGTTTGCCTGCCAATCCTTCAATTGTAAAAAAAATTAAAGAACTTTGTTATCTTCCCGAATCTGTTCAAAACGGCATTCTTTCCAATACTATTTCTCTGGCCATGGCTTTGGAACTCGGGAAGTTGGAGCGGGACGTCGGAGAAGGTTTTGCAAAACTTTTTGAAACCCTTAAATTGAGTCTGAATAAACAAAAGGAAATATTGACCCTGGTTAAAGAGATTTCCCTTCGCGAAGATATCCCAATCCTGAAAGTGATAAAAACGGATAGGGTTCAACAGATCTTAACCAACGAAAATCTAGATAGAAATCAAAAGATCCGCAAGGTAAGAATTTATTTAAAACAGAGGCGGTTTCCCGTGATAACGGCCGCTGAAAACGAGTTTAAAAACCAATTGAAAAAACTTGAACTCGGAAGCGGAACGAAACTTATTCCTCCGGATAATTTCGAAGGCAGCACCTATACCCTAAAATTATTCTTTAGAAATTTAAATGAACTTAAAGATCGCCACGCAAGCATTGATAAACTGATCAACACCCCCTTTCTTGGAAAAATTCTCGACAGACCCAATT
>CAZIIV010000174.1:0-6276 GCA_964539365.1 uncultured Desulfobacteraceae bacterium
CATATTTCTGAGGGTGGCATTCTCAAACTTTCCCTTCAATTATGGTTTTTTGCCGGAAAGATCCTTCGGCAGTTGATCCAAAACCGACTTGAGTCCGGCTACAAATCGGGTTTGGTCGAACACCATATTTTCCTTTTTTTGCTTTAGAATTTTCGGCAATTTTTCCACAAAACCCTTTATCTCATCCCGGACGCGGCGGTAATGTTCTAAAGCCTCTTCTTCGTCCTTGCTGTTTTCGGCCAGTTTTGGCGGATCATCAAAACCCATATGAACCACGCTGGTTTTGGCCGGGAAGGTCGGGCAAGTTTTCTGGGCATTATCGCAAAGCGTAATCACAAAATCAAATTCCATATCTTTGATATTTTCTGTGGATTTCGATTTTTGAGATGAAATGTCGATTCCGACTTCCGCCATAACTTGAATTGCCCTTGGATCGATCCCCTTGGGATCTATACCCGCGGAATAAGCGTCGATCTGGTCTTTTACCAGGTGTCGGGTAAAACCTTCGGCCATCTGGCTGCGGCAGGAATTGCCCGTACACAGGAATAAGATTTTTAATTTGTTATCCATATTCTTCATCTCGCTTTGATCTTCATGTCAGGTGACGACTTGATTTCATTTTCTTCCAGCGCCTTCATTACCCCTGTGAGGTTTATCTGATACTCCTGGCAGAGATCGGATAAATCGGATAAGGTGAGTTTTCCAAGTCCCGCTTTCGGCATATCCGGCAATCCGGCAGTACCGGTGTCCTGTTTGTTCCGTTTCATTACTAAATACAATTGTTGTGGCGACATTTTATTCAACTTTGCAATTTCCAGCAGGTTCTGTTTTTTAAATACGCAACGATCAGGTTCCAGTTATAATAAATATGCAAAAAGATCGCTAAAAGAAACAATATGCCGATAATGATGTGTTGATTGGCCCAATCGGTCTTGGTCAGTCCCCAGAATCGCCAATCAGCCCAATAAGCAACACGGCCTTGAGGCACGATGTAGAGGACGATACTGTTTAAAATTAACAACAACAACGAAATGAGTGCTGTTAATGACGTAATTTTTTTAAGTTTCATCTTTTTGCTGCCTTGTTTGGTAATGATAATGTGGTGTTACAGTGAATATTTCGTTGCTCAGACCTTTACTTTTTGAATACAGGAAAGCCTATCCTGCAGCTCCGTAATTTCTGGTGCATTCTCCAGCCAGTGCCTGAGGCTTCCCAGGAAGCTCGCGGCATAAGGGCTGCCCGCGCCGTTCGCCAGGCGATACCTTACCCAGCGGCCCTGTTTCTGAAAACTGACAAGACCGGCATTCTCAAGCACCTTGAGGTGCTTGGATATGGAGGGTTGAGAGATCCCAAGGACCGATTGGATTTCGCTCACAAACATGGCCCCCTGTTGAAGCAGCTTCATGATCTTAACCCGGTTGGGATCGGATAAGGCCTTTGTGACTTTGATGAAAGCTTTCATATTATCCTCCCTCCAGGTGCGATTTGAGCCCCTGTCTCGATTTTGGTTTTGTCCTTTGAGAAAAAAGTTGCATATAAAAGAAAAACAGCCATGCCCAAAAAGGACGCATCCCGTAAAATGGTCCATATGTCCAATGAAGTTTCAACGGCGGCGGTGGAAAAACAACCACAACTGATGTCCAATCCCCGTGAGACATTAAAAATTGACGCGCCTAAAAAACATACCAGCAGGATATTGCTAAGTATAACCGATCCCGGCATCCAGAATCCTAAAACAAGAAAAGTTCCCAGAAAAAATTCCAGCCAGGGCAGCACAACTGCCGTTAAATTAATGAAAATATCCGGAAGGATCTGGTATCTGTAAACCGCCTCTGCAAAAGATGCCGGATGAAGAATTTTGACGAAACCGGCATAAACAAAAACCCCTCCCAATATTAGCCTGGCAAATAGTGGCAGAGTCCGGTTTCGATTTAAGGTATTATTCGGTTTTATCGGCATCAGAAATATACATCGAGCAAACGCCGTAGTCGCCCATTAACACGTTGATATGTCCATCGTTTTCAGAAACTTTGTCGACGAGTTATTTTTCAATGTAAAGCTCGATTCCCATTACTTCAAAAAAAACATATTCCCGGTTATTTACGGGTGTTCCGATCCGACCGATCGGTCCTTTAATTCCTCTTCATCAATCGATGCCGGTGGCGCTGTTGAACATAGACATGACACCGCCTCTTTCTGAGATGAAATCGATTAGAAAATCCGAGAGCTGTATGTATTGACGTTTCATAATGATATTCGTTTCAAATAAATCGATCGGACTGCCCGGGGCCGTAACTGGCCTCGAAAACCGGCACTCAATGCGGTTGCAAGGCTTTCTTGATCTGTTTGACGAGATTTCCTTTTATATAATCGAGTGCCTTGTCTTTATCCTCATCCAGGGCGATAGCCAATACCTTCTGGACATCAGAAACGTCCAGTTCTATTTGTACTTTTTTCAAATTCATTGTTAATATTTTACTCGACTCCCATTTTCTCCAGTATTGCGACAATATTTTTTTCAGCCAAAAACCCTTCATGTCGGTAAACTTCCTGGCCGTTTTTATCGAAAAAAATCTGTGTGGGGATTGCCCGGATACCGAACCGATTGATGGGTTCCCGATGCTCCCATACATCGATAAAGGCAATCACCGCCTTCCCCTCATATTTCCGTTCCATCTTTTCCATAATCGGCGCCATCATTTTGCAGGGGATGCACTTTTTAGCCCCCAGGTCGATCATGGTGACCATGCCTTTGACCGGCAGATTTTCAAATTCATCTGCCCAAACATTTCCTGAAACCCATATGAATAAAAACAAACCCAGCAAAAGTGGAATACAAATCCCCAAACGTAGTGTTTTCACCAAATCAACTCCTTATCCTGAGCATGAGCCGGCCATAAGCTTGGCTCCGCATTTTCAAAGATTTCTTATTCACAAGCCGATCGAACAGCTGCTTTGACTTTCCGGATATCCTCGGATTTAAGGTTTAAATCTTTATTCTTTTCAATACCGAGTTCTGTGAGCACCATGTAATTATTTACAGGGATTCCAGCATGATCCAGAATCGCTTTGGCACAGCCCACCTCACATCCGTCAAGAACCACCATAACAGGAACATCCTTGGCTGATTGAATAAAACCGCCCAAATGGCCGCCAATACCGGCCAGACAAAACATCTTTGCAAATCCTTCCCGTGTCAGTTCAACTGCCGCCTGGTTACTTAGTTGACCAACATTGGATCCGCCGGAGCAGGCCAGGATCATGATATTTCCTCCAGGTGTGCAACATTCTTCAGCCATTTTCTTAGCCTCCTTTTCTATATTGTTCCTTTATTTGTAATAGTTTAGCCCTTTGAAACAAGTCTCTTTCCTTGGTCTTCGCTTTCAGCTTCGTCCAACTAGAGAGCTTCAGGTATGATTAAATTTTTGGCTGGAAGCTGTCTGAGTGGATTAGGGATCGTTATGAAAGAACCCCATGAGATTTGACGTTATGAATGAAACCCCTTGTTCATGCAAAAGACCTTTATGAACAGCCCGGGCTGGTTCTTTCATTACGAGCCCTTAGTCATGAGTTCTTTCAGTCAAAAATTTAATCATACCTGAAGCGGAAATGGTTTCAAAAAGCTAAACAATCACCTTTATTTTTCAATCCAGGTTTTGATTTCGTCTTTGCTCGGAATTTTTCCGACACTTTTGACTTCACCGTCGATGACCACAGAGGGGGTGCCGAAAACACCGTATCCGGCAATCTCCATGACATCGGTCACCTTTTCAATCGTGGCATCGACGCCGGTTTCAGCAATAGCGTCCTTTACATTCTGTTCGGTCTGCTTGCACTTCGGGCATCCGGGGCCCAGTACTTTAATTTCCATGTTTTTCTCCTTTCTGGTTTCGTCAAATAGTTAAATGGATGACTTGTTGAGTAGTTGTTTGTTTAATTTTTAGAATTTATATTGTTTAACGTTTTGCCGCATCCAGAAGCCATTCTTTGAGTTTGTTCTGCGGCGGAACGGACCCCACGGCTTTTACCTGACCGTTGATACCTATGGGATCTCCGCCGATGTTGATTCGTGTTACTTTATCCTCTGACATAATGCATTTCCCTCTAGTTAAGAAAGATTAAGCCGGACACAAAGGCACCAAAGATTATAGTATAAATTTATGTACGGTATATGCAGCATCTACAATTTTTTGAGCAATGGACTCTTCAGTTTTTGATAATGGTTTATAATTCATATCCGTTCTTTGTGCCTGGTGGCTGAACAATTGTCTTTTATCGAAAAAAATGGCCGAAGATCATTCCGCTGGTGGTGGCCATAATGACGACCAGTATAATGTAAGCAACGGTCTTCTTGTTTCCCAGCACACTTCGGATCACCAGCATGTTCGGAAGGCTCAGTGCCGGACCGGCGAGCAGAAGGGATAAAGCCGGCCCCTGTCCCATACCAGAGCCGAGGAGCCCTTGTAAAATCGGCACTTCCGTCAGGGTTGCAAAATACATAAATGCCCCGGAAACGGAAGCAAACAGGTTTGCCCCCAGAGAATTTCCTCCCACCAGGCTGCTCACCCACTTTGATGAAATTAACCCCTCTGAACCCGGTCTTCCGAGCAAAAGACCGGCAGCCAGGACCCCGGCAAAGAGCAGCGGCATAATCTGCTTGGTGAAATCCCAGGAAAAAATAAACCAGCTTTGGGTCTCTCCACGGGTGGTGGTGATCATCCATACCAGTCCGATGATCCCCGCGGAAAAGGCAACCAGGGGTTCATGGGGAAACACAAACGCCAGAGCCAGAACCACTGCTCCGGCCAGTACAACTTTATAGACCTTTACCTTAAACCAGGCGATGAGAAGTATCCCCAAAATGACCGCAAACAGACCGGTCATCAGCCACTTAACACTGAAAACGGCGTGCCACAGGCCGGTGAGTTCGGCGGGTTTTCCCCAGGTGGCAAAAATAAGAATGAACACCATGGTGGCAAAATAGATGGCATTCTGCCACAAGGGCCGTTCCACATCGGGTTTCGGCATATGCAATGCTGCCTGGGCTTTGGCTTCTTCCTCTTTTCTGAAAATAAAATGCATGATCAGGCCGATAACGATGGAAAAGAGTATGGCACCCACCGCTCGTGCAATACCGATGGGAAGCCCTAAAACCCGGGCAGTCAGAACAATGGCCAGGATATTGACGGCCGGACCGGAATAGAGAAAGGCAACGGCCGGACCAAGTCCTGCACCGTGTTTCCAGATTCCGGCAAAAAGGGGCAGCACCGTACAGGAACAGACCGCCAGAATGGAACCGGATACCGACGCCACACCGTAGGCCAGCACTTTTTTGGCACCGGCGCCCAGGTATTTCATGACTGCGGCCTGGGACACGAAACAGGCAATGGCGCCGGCGATGAAAAAAGCCGGGACCAGGCAGAGAATTACGTGTTCCTGAGCGTACCACTTGGCCAGGGCAAGGGACTCAATGACCGCACCGGTAAAGCGGCTGCTGTCTAACGGGAGCCAGAAAAAAATCAAAAAAACACCCACGATAATGCTTAGCGGTTTCCAGATGGTCTTCCAGTCGATAAGACTCGACTCCTCTTTTTTTTCAATTTCGTCGGATGCTCTCACCGCCGCCGAAGCTTTTTGGGTTATGGTTTCGTTACCCATCGTTCCTCCCCCTCAGTGTATAATAGAACGCGGATTTTCACAGACATACACACAGATAACATTGTTTTTGATTTAAGAATCCAGGAAATCTGCAACTTTTTGTATTTCCTAAAAATTCCCTTGCTTTATATGTTCTTGAAATAACACGGACGTCAATATATATTAATATCCTTATATGCCTATATATTATAACAAAAAAAATTATGCCTTACATATTTCTTCTCGGTTTAGCAGCGGCGCTTTTTTTATCAGTTCGGCCACTTGGGGATCATCATTCAACCAGTGTTTGATATTCCCCAGCAGGCTGGCGGCATAAGCGCTGTCACGGCCATCGGTTAGATAATAATTGACCCACAGGCCGTCTTTCTTAAAATCGACCAGTCCTGCATCTTCAAGTATTTTCAAATGCTTTGAAACACTCGGTTGTGCAATCCCTAAAGCGGCCTTAAGCTCGCACACGCACATAACTTTCTGCTGAAGCAATTTCACGATTTTGACCCGATTCGGATCGGAAAGCGCTTTCATTACTTTGATAAAAGATTTCATTGTTGTTTAACCTTTCAATATATATCTTAATAGGAATATAGTTGCTCTATAATAATATGTCAACCATTTTTT
>CAZIIV010000175.1:0-6254 GCA_964539365.1 uncultured Desulfobacteraceae bacterium
TCGGTTCGCTGCCCACGTTTTTACATGCCCGAACCGGGCTGTTAACCCCGCCGGGTATAATATCCAATGCCCGGGCAAAAAGTTTATTGGAATTTTCTCGATTCATTGTATTATCATCCTTTCCCTATTTAAATAAACTTGTTGACTTTTTATAATTTTTTCATTGAAAATAACAGACTCAATTTATCAGGTCAAGCAGGCTTTTTCGATAATGACACAACAAAAAACCCTTAAACGTCTTTCAAAGCTCGTATCCTATATGCTCGGACACAAACCGGCCGAGTTCGGACTGGTCCCGGACCGGCATGGATTTGTAAAAATAAAAGAATTTTTAAAAGCGGTATGTGAAGAGGACGGGTTAGGTTATATTCGCCGGTCACATATCCACGAAATCCTAATTAGCCTGTCTGATCCGCCCATTGAAATCAAAGACAATTATATTCGCGCAACGCAACGGGAAGCGTTATCCGGATACAGGCCGGCGCAAACCCTTCCCAAGCTTCTTTATACGTGCATCAGGAAAAAAGCTTATCCATTTGTTGTGGATAAAGGCATATTTCCCATGGGATTTGACTACATAATCCTGTCATCCTCGCCTGAAATGGCGGAAAGGATGGGGAAACGAAAAGACCGGACGCCCATACTCCTTACGGTTCAGACCGGAAAATCCCTTGAAAAAGGGACTCGGTTTTATGAGGCCGGCGATACGCTATTTTTGGCCGAATCTATCCGGCCGGGATCTTTTACCGGTCCTCCTCTGTCCAAACAAAAAGAACCTCCCATACTTAAAGAGGCACAGCCGGAAAAAAGGGAACAAAAATATCCCGGCAGTTTTATTCTGGATCTAAAGGATAAAAATAAAAAAATATCCCGGCACAAAAAGACAGGTAAACAGGCGGCCTGGAATAAAGACCCAAAAAAGCTCAAAAAACAAAAGAGAACACCTCCGCCTTGGCGACAGTAAGCCCTACCGTTGCATAACCAACAGTATTGAAAAAATATTTTATCCAAAACATGGATAAAAAAATTGACAACTTTTTTTAAAGTTGATACGAAATTCATTTCTGTAATAGTTTGTGGGCCGTTAGCTCAACTAGGCAGAGCACCTGACTCTTAATCAGTAGGTTATAGGTTCGATTCCTATACGGCCCACCATCCTTTATTTAATCATTTCGGTTAGTTTTCTTCAATATTTCAATTCTGCGTTCATTCTTTTTTCTCTTTAAATCTGTCCAAAAGACACATTGCTGCGGTCAATTTGCGGTCAATTTTTTAATGGAACGGTCTCGGAAATAGTTTCATCGGACAATCATTTTCATACTGGATGTTTTGCTTATATATGTGGCGTTGCAAAACTACCCATCCCATCCGCCGTTTTTACTTTTTTGAGATTTTGTAAGAAATACGATATATGTAGTGTAAAATTAATTGCTTGGATCCGTGGTGATGGCAAATAAACACAACATCGGATTCCGGTTTGAAACTGGTTTCCCAGCCTGGTACTTTTTTCCTTTTATTGGGTCTTAAGCCTCATTTATTGTTCATTATTTTAATTAATAATTCACTATGCATTCTAATTTGATAAAATTATATATAAATTATGCTTAATTTTGCTTGACATTTAAAATGTTCACACTTATGAATTAACCTTGTATATAAATTCTATGGGTCTATGGTTTGGTTTGTTTCTGATTAAGGAAATCCATGTATCTTTCTTATTACAATTTGGAA
The DNA here is from genome assembly GCA_964539365.1 of uncultured Desulfobacteraceae bacterium. Lineage (GTDB taxonomy): Bacteria > Desulfobacterota > Desulfobacteria > Desulfobacterales > UBA11574 > S5133MH16. The sequence continues at coordinate 1,732 of CAZIIV010000175.1, forward strand.
TCCAAACCTTTTCAGATGAGCACGGATCCGAATTTCCTCTGGCTGGGGGAAAAGCACAAAGAGGCCCTTGCGATGTTGAGATACGCTATTCTTGAGAACAAGGGCATTCTTGCTCTCACCGGTGATGTGGGAACGGGCAAGACCACGCTCATTAACGCTCTCATCCAAAGTCTGGGGGATGACATACTTGCCGCTACGATTTACGATCCGAGTTTGGGAGTATTAGGATTTTTTAATATTGTTTCCAATGCATTTGACATGGAGAGAACCTTTGATGGCAAGGGTGAGTTTCTTATTACCTTTAAAAGATTCCTAAAAGAGGTCCGTGCACAAAACAAAAAAGCATTGCTGATCATTGACGAAGCCCAGCGGATTAACAATGAACTGATAGAAGAGATCCGGTTGTTATCAAATCTTGAACATGAGTACGTTCAACTTCTGAATATTTTTTTTGTGGGGCAGGATGAGTTCATCGACATTCTGGAGGAATACAAAAACAGGGCACTTAGACACCGAATTGCACTCAGTTATCATATTGAGCCTTTGACGCTAAGTGAGACGGAATCGTATATCCGGCATCGACTTAAAATTGCCGGTGCCAAATCACATATTTTCAGTTCAGACGCAGTTCAAGACATCTTTTCTTTTTCCAACGGCTATCCGCGCTTGATAAATATTATCTGCGATCATGCCCTGTTGAGTGGCTATGTCAGGGAAGTTCTAATCATAACTGCAGATATTATTAATGAGTGTAAGGAAGAACTTCGCATATCGAGCTTGGATGCGGGAAAGGATGCCCATGATTTTGATGATGAGATGGAATCAAAACTTAAGGTTTCCGTTATACATCGGGATGGTGATGATTCCGTTGATGAGCGTGATTCAAAACATAAGATTTCCGATATAAAAAAAGATGCCGACAAGTCTTACGGGGATAAGAGTGAGCCAAAACCTGAGATTTCCGTTGTACAACAGGAAGAAAGCCCCGAGCATAGAAAAGATCCCAGCTTAATGAAAGAAAAACATCTATATAAAAGATTTAGAAAGTTGTTAATGAAAGAAAAACGGCTATATAAAAGATTTACGGCCAAACTTCCTGTAAAGCTTGAGGCCATAACGTCAAGCAAAGATAGAGTTCTTCTTGTTGAAACCAAAGACATATCTGCAGGCGGTGCATTCATTTATACAAATGAGTCCTCTTATATTCCAGATGATACGCGGTTTATTCTAAACTCTTTCTACCCCAAGAAAAGCACTTTAAAACTGAAGACATTCAATCAATTGAAGAATTGTACCTGCACTATGGTACGCTCAACTTCGGAAGGCATCGCAGTTTGTTTTAACAGACCCGTTCAACTATTTGTTTAAATTACTTTTAAATTGCAATAATGAGCATCCCGCCCTCGCCCATGCCATCCTCGATCGGTTGATCCATAATGCTTATTAACTTATGCTCATTTGCCGATTCTCGCTCAATACTCGATTTGGTCTGTTATAGATCGCTTAACCTGACGTTGCAAAAGTCGAGGATACCGCAGATCCAAGGCATCAAGGCCGCAGCTGTAGTCGTCTACCGCAAGGTCTTGATAACGCAGGAGATGCGGTATCATCGGCTTTCCTGAAAGGTAAACAACACAGCAAAAAAGGTGTCTTCATTGGATGACACCAACGGTTGGGTCTTATGATGGTTAATTCAATCAACGCAAAGCCTTTGTCTGAGCCGTTTAACGTATAATCTGATGTGTTGTTTATGCAACGATAGGATTAACCTGACGTTGCCCTGTTGGCATCAGGATATTTTTTTATCCTTCACTCTTGCGAACCCCCAGGAAAAGGAAAGTCCCAATGATTCGGCACCTCCAATTCGGACGCCGGCATGGAAGACAGAGGCCATCCATTTTTTCATACCGGCCTTGGTGACCAGGTCGTTGTAGAACTTGGCGTCCACTCGTTTGCGTTCCGCTTGGTTTCCGGGCTCTCCGTAGGCATAGCAAAGATCGTGTGGCAGGCAGCAGCCGAAGGTGATGTCCTGCCAGTTGCAGCCGGTAAACCGACCCAGAGACTTGTCCGGCAGGCAGGAGCAGCCGTCGAATTTCCAATGGGCAAACGATTCCGGATCGGCCTCGATCCTGGCGACCAGGTCGTCCAGGTTAAAATGCCGGCACAGTTCCAGAGCTCGTTCAGTGGTGATGATTTCACCTATTTCAGGAAGTTTCATAATCTGACCTCAATGGGGTAAGTTTTTCATGAATTGTCGGCCGTCACATTTTTAATCTTGTATGGTTTAAAAACAAAATGGATTTTTTTAATTCAAACAGATGCATACACTATCCGGTCTGAACCATCAAGATCGAATTTTACCGATAACCTGCCGGTAAGAATTAAATAGTGCCCGTACATAAATATGGAGAAGGGAAATTGAGGTTCCCGATGAAATCCCGGGTCGGGGCTGTTTGTAAACCGTCGGCTATGGATTTTCCGGAAAGGACCCAAACCGGTTATTCCGTCAAAGGATTAAAGAAAAAGCTTGACAATATCGTTAAGAACCGTTAAAAGATTGATTAATTTAATATGCAGGGTAACATGAAAAACTTTATCGCCATTAACACTCTTATTAGCCTTATTATTCTCCTCGTCGTAGATGTACTAGTCTGCTACGAGGTAAAGGGTTGATAATGGCTTGATTTTATAACAAACCAAAAAAAACAAAATCCGTTATCAGCCCAAAAGGCCGATAACGGATTTTTTTTTAAGGAGATGTGCTGAATGAAAAGTGATCTGGCCAAAAAAGGTATTGAACGAGCGCCTCACCGCTCTTTGTTTAAGGCAATCGGATATACGGATGAGGAAATCAAAAAACCGCTGATCGGTATCGCCAATTCGGCCAACGCTATTATTCCCGGTCATATCCATCTGGACAAGATCTTAGATGCCGTAAAAGCAGGGGTCTATATGGCGGGCGGAACACCCATTGAATTCGGCGTAATCGGGGTTTGCGACGGCATTGCCATGAACCATGAAGGCATGAAATATTCTCTTGCAAGCCGGGAACTGATCGCCGACTCCATCGAGGTTATGGCCACGGCCCATGCATTTGACGCTATGGTCATGGTGACCAATTGTGACAAGATCGTGCCCGGAATGCTCATGGCAGCGGTTCGACTCGACCTGCCGGCCATCTTCATCAGCGGCGGTCCCATGCTGGCCGGAGAACATCCCGAAAAGGCAACCTTCGATAAAATCGATCTGATTACGGTGTTTGAGTCTGTGGGTGCGGTGCTTTCAGGGAACATGACCGAAGAAGAGTTAAACCATATCGAAGATGCGGCCTGTCCCACCTGCGGATCCTGCGCCGGCATGTTCACGGCCAATTCCATGAACTGCTTAACCGAGGCCATCGGCATGGGCCTGCCCGGTAACGGCACGATCCCGGCAGTAATGTCGGCCCGTATCCGCCTGGCCAAAACGGCCGGCAGGCAAATTATGTATTTATTAGAAAAAAATATCACGCCGTCACGCATCATGACCGATAAGGCGTTTAAAAATGCACTGACCGTAGACATGGCCCTGGGATGTTCCACCAACACGGTGCTTCATCTTCCGGCCATCGCACGGGAAGCCAATGTGACTATGGATCTTAACCAGATCAATGAAATCAGCAAAGCAACCCCCCATCTTTGCTCACTCAGCCCGGGCGGAACACACCATCTTCAAGACCTGAACCGGGCGGGCGGCATACCTGCGGTAATGAACGAACTTTCCCGTGCCGGCCTGATCCACGGCACTTGCCTGACGGTTACCGGCGGCACCGTGGAAGGTAATATAAAAAACAAAGGCATCCTGGACAATACCGTGATCCGGTCAACAGACACCCCGTACCATGCCGAAGGAGGCCTTGCCGTATTGTTCGGCAATCTTGCGCCTCACGGATGCGTGGTGAAGCAGTCTGCGGTTCTGGATGAAATGTTATGCCATGAAGGACCGGCCAGGGTATTTGATTCGGAGGAAGAGGCAACCCGGGCCATCATGGACGGTAACATTCGCAAAGGGGATGTTATCGTGGTTCGGTATGAAGGGCCCATGGGAGGCCCGGGAATGCGGGAAATGTTGACCCCCACTTCGGCCATCGCAGGAATGAAGTTGGATGCTCATGTTGCATTGCTTACCGACGGCCGGTTTTCAGGGGGTACCAAAGGCGCAGCCATCGGGCACATTTCACCGGAAGCCATGCAAAAAGGACCCATTGCGATTGTTCGGGAAGGAGACATGATTGCCATTGATATTCCTGCGAAAAAATTAACACTCAAGATTTCTGATCAAGAAATCGACGAGCGGTTGTCAAAATGGTCCCCGCCACAACCCAAGATAACCCATGGGTATATGGCCCGGTATGCACGCATGGTTTCATCCGCCAGTGAGGGGGCGGTCGTAAAGTAAAGAATCCTGGCTTAAAGGACCAGGCTTTGGTTTATTCCCAGAGGGGATTTGCTTTGTTGGAAGTTCAAAAATCACAAATATCAAAT
>CAZIIV010000176.1:0-6251 GCA_964539365.1 uncultured Desulfobacteraceae bacterium
TGACAAACCTTGGCTCCGAAACCCTTTTTATAGGTGTCAGGTGTCAGGTGTCAGGTGTCAGGTGTCAGGGTTAATGGGAAACGAGGTGACCAATAGCAATTATATGGACCTGGAAGGATCTTGAGGTCTATAAAAAGTTGTGTCGATTACAACACATTGATGTCTGTTGTTGAATGGATTGGAGAAAACATTGAAGCGGAAAGTCCCAGAGCGAGAACGCCGCTGGCAGTTAGCTGAGGGAGCGGCAGTGTATGGCGTAAACGATGAATCGTTCCCCAGGGCTGCTTGCCTCCTGACACCTGAAACCTGAAACCAAATGACCATGGCAATCTTAGCAAACAACAGTCTTGATTTACACCCGTAAGGCGGTGTCAATATTTCGAGTCCGCATACTCCACCCACCCCCCGGTCATTACCAAGGCACGGTCAAAGTCGGAAATTGAAAAACATACCTCCAACCGGAGATCTTTAGCGGTTAGGATAAAGATATTTTTTTCAAGGCGGGTTTCAAGATAGGTTTCTTTGCCGGCAAACTCTCTAAAGATTCGAGCTATGGTTTCCGCCGGCAGTTCCACTGCCATCATACCGCAGTTAAACATATTTTGTCTGAAAATCCTGGCAAAACTTTCTGCAATGACCAGGTTAATGTTATTCACTTCAAGCGCCCATGCGGCATGTTCCCTGGAAGACCCGCACCCGAAGTTTGCTCGTGTGATAATAACGCTTTTTCCTTGAATATCAATTCGGGAGCTGAATCCGTCGAGATGGAGATCTTCTAATAGGCAAGGCCCGAGGGCCTGCTTGGAAACCTCGGAAAGATATTTCGCCGGAATAATTTCGTCGGTGTTGATATCCGTTCTATCCAGAAAAAGGATTTTTCCGCTAAAATTTTTCATGATATATCCTTCACCTTTTAAAAAGCCTTGAATTTGTAATGTAACCTGCAATGGCTGTTGCCGCCGCTGTAGCAGGGCTTACAAGGTGGACCATACCTCCCTTGCCCATACGCCCGTTGAAATTTCTGTTGGTTGTGGATGCACAGACTTCGCCTTGGGCCAATACACCGTTGCTCATTCCCAGGCAGGCGCCGCATGTGGGATTGGTAACGCAAAATCCGGCATCCAAAAATATTTTTAAAATCCCTTCCTCCATTGCCTGGCGAAAAATCCTTGGCGTAGCCGGAGAGACAATCCCCCGTACGGAATTGCTGATTTTTTGGCCGTCAAGCTCCCGAGCGGCAACTCTGAGATCTTCGATTCTACCATTGGTACATGAGCCGATGTATACCTGGTCCACCTTTATGGTTTCCATCTCTTTGACCGGTTTTACCTGATCGGGCTTATATCCGAATGTAACCAGCGGTTGCAGACTGCCAATATCATGCTCAATCACCTGGTCATATCGGGCATCGGGATCAGAAACCCATCTGCTAAACTCATCGAGAGCCGCTTTTTTATCGGCATACTCATTTGCAATGAATTCCCATAAATATTCAACGGTGGTTTTGTCGGGCAAGCAGATTCCCGAAGTTCCCCCGGCTTCAACCGCCATATTGCAAAGGGTCATCCTTGATTCCATGCTCATGGCATCCACGACCGGCCCGGTAAATTCCAGAACCTTGTTGGTGGCGCCGTTAACCCCTATACGGCCGATCACGGAAAGAATGACGTCTTTGGCCAAAACACCTTGGGGCATCCGTCCGACGATGTTTATCTTAATGGTTGAAGGACAGTGAAAGGCACAAACGCCCTTAAGGATTCCCACTTCAAGATCCGTGGTCCCGACTCCGGCGGCAAATGCACCGAATGCACCATGGGTACAGGTATGAGAATCGCCCATGATTACTGTAAACCCCGGACGCACAAACCCTTTTTCGGGGAAAAGCACATGGCAGATTCCGTTTCTGCCGATATCAAAAAAATCAAGAATATTGTGGCGTCTGGCCCAATCTCTGAGAATTTTACCCTGTTCGGCGGTCTTTGAGTCTTTTGCCGGCGTAACATGATCGATAACCGCCTTGATTTTATTGGTGTCAAAAACACGGTCCTTGTTGCGGCTTACCAGATCATTGATTGCCATGGGTGTTGTAATCTCATGACAGAATACCGCGTCCAGTCGGATTACATGAATATTTTCTGAAGGAGTATCAACATGGTGGGCATCAAAAATTTTTTCGGCAATGGTTTTTCCCATTTGTTCACCTTTCCATCTAAGACTGTTTTTCAAAGGTCTCAACCTGAATCTGTTTTTAGCACGGATAAGAATGCGGACTGGGGAATCATAACCTGACCCACCATCTTCATCCGTTTTTTTCCTTTTTTTTGTTTTTCAAGGAGCTTTCGTTTTCGGGTTATGTCACCGCCATAACATTTTGCGGTAACATCCTTTCTAAACGGCGAAACCGTTTTGCGCGCAATAATATTACCGCCTATGGCGCCCTGAATGGCAATTTTAAACATCTGTCGGGGGATTTCGTCCCGCAGTTTTTCACATGCACGCCTGGCCCGTTCAACCGCTCGGTCCCGATGGACCAGCTGGGAAAGGGCATCAACACGATCCCCGTTGATCAGAATGTCCAGCTTGACAAGGTCGGTTTCCCTGAAATCTGTCAATTCATAGTCAAAAGATCCATATCCTTGGGTAACAGATTTAAGTTTGTCATAAAAATCATAAACCACTTCGGCCAGGGGAAGTTCAAATATCATTTCCAGCCGGTTATTGGTCAGATACTGATAATTCTTATTAATTCCTCTTCGATCCAGGCAGAGCTTCATTACCGGTCCCATATACCGATCCGGTATGATAATAGAGGCCCGTATAAACGGCTCTTTTGTGCATTCAATCTTTGTAGGATCCGGGTACAATGCCGGATTGTCGATTGTTAATGTGGAGCCGTCATTCATGACGACCTCGTATCTGACCGAAGGTGCCGTAAGTATCAAAGACAGATCGTACTCACGTTCAAGACGCTCCTGAACGACCTCAAGATGGAGCAGCCCCAGAAAGCCGCAGCGGAACCCGAATCCCAGAGCCACGGACGTATCTTTTTCATAAATAAGGGACGCATCATTTAGTTTCAGCTTTTCCAGGCCCGTAGCAAGTTCCTCGTAGCCATCAGAGGCAACCGGGTAAATCGAAGAAAAAACTACGGGTTTTGCTTCCTTGAATCCAGGCATGGGTTTTTCACAGGGACGGTCTTTTAAGGTAATGGTGTCCCCGCATCGGGTATCGCTGACCGTCTTTATCCCTGCGATCATATAGCCTACCTGGCCTGCTGAAAGTTCTTTCTGCGGTATGCGGTGGATCTGAAATATTCCGACTTCCTCAACCTTATAAACGGCCTTATTTGACATAAAAATAATCCGGTCTTTTGACTTTACTCTTCCTTGAAAGACCCGAAAGTGAACAATGGTCCCCCGAAAAGGATCATAGTGGGAGTCGAAAATCAAAGCTTTAAAAGGCGCTTCCGGGTCCCCTGTGGGGGGCGGCAGATAAGTTACGATCCCCTCAAGCACCTCTTCGATGCCGGTGCCTTCCTTGGCTGATGTTAGTATTGCGGTTTCCGGATCAAGTCCCAAGTCTTCTTTCACTTGTTTTTTTACCCGGTCAACATCAGCCGACGGCAGATCTATTTTGTTGATTATAGGGATAATTTCGAGGTCATGCTCTAATGCCAGATAAAGGTTGGCCAGGGTCTGAGCCTCCACTCCCTGGCTGGCATCTATTAAAAGCAATGCACCCTCGCAAGAAGCAAGGGCCCGGGAAACTTCATAGGTGAAGTCTACGTGTCCGGGAGTATCTATAAGATTCAGGGAATAGGTCTGTTTGTTCTTTGCGGTATACGGCAGACAAATGGTCTGGCTTTTTATGGTAATGCCGCGTTCCCGCTCGATGTCCATGGTGTCCAGTATCTGATCTTTAAAATTCCGTTCCATAACCACATGGGTTATTTGTATCAGACGATCGGAAAGCGTGGATTTGCCGTGATCAATGTGGGCTACGATGCTGAAATTTCGAATATTTTTCATTATTGTTTATATTATGTCTTTTGAACCATCTTCCAAAAGTCTGTTGACACCGTCTTGCTTTGAAATTATAATAATAAAATTGGTCTTATGTTCACTCCATGTTTTTCCGATAATTATTAACAAATTAAGGAAAAGAGAACGCCTTTTATCAAATTGTTGTTAAATATGTCAACCCCGGCATTTAAACAGCAGCACGTGTACTTATCTACGTTACAACATTTAACATAATGGGATGACGGAATACACCTAAAAGCAGGACCATGGTCAAAAAAAAGATGGATGAACTCGTTTTAATCGTTGACGACGATGCTGAGATAAAAGATTCTATATACGAATTTATAAGCAAGTCAGGATATAATTGCATAACAGCTTCAAGTGCGGAAGAAGCAATCGAATTATTAAAATCCAACCCTGTGAACGTCGCCATAGCCGACATAATGCTGCCCGGTAAGGACGGTCTTGAACTTACCGATATTATGAAACAAGAGCATGATATAGATGTCATTGTAATGACGGGTTACAGTAACGAATATTCTTATGAAGAGGTTATCACCAAAGGCGCCAGCGATCTTATTTTTAAACCTTTTCGTTTCGAAGAACTGTTGCTAAGACTAAAAAAAGTATTAAAAAATCGGCAAGTAATCAAGGACCGTGCCCGTGTGATCGATAAGCTGGAGAAACTCGCAATAACGGATGGTCTTACAACACTTTATAATTTAAGACATTTCTATAAACAGCTTGAAGTAGAAATTGGCCGGTGCAGCCGCTACGGCCATTCACTTTCACTTTTGCTTTTGGACATTGATAACTTTAAGATGTATAATGATTCATACGGCCATCTTGAAGGAGATAAAGTACTGATCAGGCTTGGCCAGATTATTAAGTCATGCCTCAGAACTATGGATTCCGCCTATAGATACGGGGGAGAGGAATTTACCGTTATCCTGCCGGAAACAAAAGGTAAAGAGGCAAAAAATGTTGCCAAGAGGATAAAGGAAGCCGTAGAGTTAGAGCGTTTTTTGCCGGAACCCGATAAAGTGGTAACCATAACCATAAGTATCGGCCTTACCGAATATTTTAAAAATGAACAATTATCAACACTTATCAAAAGAGCTGACCAGGCCATGTATAATTCAAAAGCCCAAGGCCGAAACAGAATTTCCTCCCTTTTTGTTGACCCCCCTTCCCATCAAAACAATCCCGAACCACTTGGAAAGAATAAATAAAAAATTTCAAAACACTGCACTTCTCATAGAGACAGATCTACCATCCGTCGAACCGCTTTTAGTGCGAGGCGCTGTATTTTTTCGGGTACCTTGACTTCCCCTTCCAGTAATTCCAGACTCCTGACAATATCATGGAGGGTGATTTTCTTCATATCCGGACATTCCATAGCACCGGAAGCCGGATAAAACTCTTTTCCAGGATTTGCTTTTTTCAGAGGATAAAGCAATCCCACCTCAGTTCCGACAATAAAAACCCGGTGTTCGGATTCACCGGCGAACCGGATCATTCCTGAAGTGCTAAACACATGATCCGCCAGGGCAAGAACTTCCGGCCGGCATTCGGGATGGGCCATAAAAACAGCATCAGGATATATGCGCTTCACTTTTTCGACATGTTCCCGGGTTAATAAATCGTGAACCGGGCAGTATCCATTCCAAACATGAACCTTTTTTCGCGTATGAGAAGCCGTATACCTTGCGAGATTTCGGTCGGGGACCATTAATACCTCTTGAGCATCCAGACTGTTTACGACGGCTATGGCATTGGCCGAGGTACAGCATATGGTTGAGAGCGCTTTTACCGCTGCAGTTGAGTTAACATAGGTGACCACCGGTATGGAAGGAAGTTTGTCCAGTTTGTCTTTAAGGGTTTCCGGAGTTATCATATCCGCCATGGGACATCCGGCATCTTTACGGGGCAAGAGCACGGTCTTGTCCGGAGACAGGATAGAAGCGGTTTCGGCCATAAAGTGCACACCACAAAACACGATGATCTCGGCACGGGTTTGGGCCGCCTTGATGCTCAGTTCCAGTGAATCACCGCAAAGATCCGCAATATCCTGGATTTCAGGCGGCTGGTAGTTATGTACAAGCAGAATAGCATTTCTCTTTTTTAACAGAGTTCTTATTTTTTCTTTCATGCTACGGTTCCTTCCAAGGGTAGTGAAAATCGCCGTGTATACAGATGGAATTTTAATCCGCCACCGAACTTTGGCGG
>CAZIIV010000177.1:0-6242 GCA_964539365.1 uncultured Desulfobacteraceae bacterium
AATCTTTTTAACAAATTGTCATCTGACCATTTCATACCTTCATTTCGTCATTCCTTCAGTTTTATCTTTAAAAGACCTTCTTCTACCTTGATGTCCTCGACTCCATCAGAGAAAGTCTTCCAGAAACCCTTTTCTGAACCAAATTTTTCAACAAGATCTATATTTTTAATTCCTCCCAGCCAAGCGTTTGGAAGGGGTACACCCATAATCGTAATGCCTTTAAGCATGACGACGGGTTTTCCCTTATTGTACGTAAACGCCATACCGGATCTGACGCGAAGAATTTTGCCTCCGAGTATCGGAAAATCTTCATCAACCGGCAAAAGTAATTTTGCACTAATGAGATCGTCTGATAAATCAATGGCCAACTTTTTTGCAAGATCCGTATTCTTTGCCAGCAGTCCGTTGAGTTCCCTTTCGGTGAATCCAATTTCCCTTTTAACGCCTTTTTCACTGTAAGATTCGGGTTCTATAGGGGCATTTGGATCAAACCGGTCTGATTTGGATAAGATGCGGGAGTCATCTTTATTGTGTGGAGTAACACCAACCCCTGTTGAATCCAATTTTTCTAATTTCTTAGCCAAAACTTTTTTTTCGTAAGGATTCAGTGTTACAGGCCTGAACTCTGATGGAAAAAAATAGGTTTTAAAAATAAAAATGGTAGCCCCTGCGGTAATAATTACAGCAATGACCATTAACCCGAATACTTGTAAACAACCAAATCGCTTTTTGGTTAGCTTTGAATCACCACCATTATTATTTTCCTCCATTTTTACATCTCCTATCAGCCTGCACGTCATTTAATTTCCATTCAAATCATATAGCATTTTCCATTTTCCTAATGATGTCAAAGAAAAATATTTGCTCTGTAATTAAAATTATATGTACAAATCTGATTTATTATCAATAAAAATAAATTAAAGGCTCCTCCAGGGTATTCCATATTGACACTTAAATTTTCTTTTTTATAATTTTAATTTTAAACATGTTTGTATTACGGGTGCTTTTTAATCAGTAACAACGGACAAGCTTTTGGTGGGGGGGGTGATCCATGAAAAAAAACTACGAGATTCTCGGCGCGTTTTATCTGGGCAGGGAATATGATCTCACATCCCGAACCCTTAAAGAAGATCTGATCCTCTACGACTCCAAGGACCTGAATACCCATGCGGTCATTATCGGCATGACCGGCAGCGGAAAAACCGGACTGGGAATTGGAATTTTGGAAGAAGCGTTGATCGACAATATTCCCATTATTGCCATCGACCCCAAAGGGGACCTGCCAAACCTGCTGTTGAACTTCCCGGATCTTAATTCTGAAGATTTCCTGCCCTGGGTGAACGCCCGGGATGCTCTGAATAACGGGCTTACCTTAGACCAATTCGCCATTAAGCAGGCTGAAACCTGGCGAAACGGCCTGGTCAGTAACGAAAAGTCTGGATCTGGCTGCATTGATCCACGCCATCCAAGCGCCGCCTTTTGAACGTATCGGGGTGATGGATCTGGAATCGATCTATCCGGCCAGAGAACGTTTTGCTTTGGCCATGCGGATGAACAATCTTCTTGCGTCACCGGGATTTGAATCCTGGATGGAAGGTGATCCACTTAATATCGGACAGATGCTGTATACCCCACAAGGCAAATCCCGGGCATCTATTTTCACCATCAGCCATCTTTCCGATTCCGAACGAATGTTTTTCGTTTCCATGCTGCTCAACGAAATTTTAGGATGGATGCGCACACAGCCCGGTACGTCCAGTTTGTGTGCCATTTTGTATATGGATGAAATTTTCGGCTATTTTCCTCCGGTGGGCAATCCGCCGTCCAAGACACCGCTTTTGACCCTTTTTAAGCAGGCCCGGGCATTCGGCCTGGGTGTATTGTTCTGTCGACCCAGAATCCGGTGGACCTGGATTATAAAGGACTTGCCAATACCGGTACATGATGCAACATTCTCGGGGGATATACCGCCTCCAATTATGCTGAGGGTGTCATATAATTTTCCCAGAGGTGCAGTCTCCTGAAATTATTATACGATTTTATTCTATGGGACCAAATAATTTTGTTGCATCAGGTTTTACTGTATACTGTTCGATTTCTACGGGACCGAACAGCTCGGCTGAATCTGGTTCTATTGAAGGTGGCTCTGATTCTATGGGGCCGAACAATTTCGTCGATTTCAGTGGTGTGGATAGTTTCTTGGGTGAGGAATTTGACACACTCTTTTTCTGTACCGACGTACTTAAAAAGGAGCGAGGCATTGGTTTGCGCAAGGTTAATAAATCTTCCGGGATGGGAATCATATCGCCGATGTCAATATACTTAGGGTCCAGTTCGGGATTTGCTTCGACGATGGCTTTCCAATTATCTATTTTGCCAGTGTACCATTTTGCAATGTGGGATAGTGTTTCCTCTGGCCAGCGTACTTTATGCAGGTAAAAACTGGGTTCTGAAGGCGCCGGCACAGGTATTTCTGAAGCCGGCGTACCGGGTGCCGCAACCGGAGTTTCGGACTTGATTTCAACAGGTGAAGGCAGCTTCTCAGGTCCCGGTTGTAATGGTGGTTGCTGGTAGGCACAAGCAACAACGATACAGAGCAAAGACACTGGTAATAACCCTTTGGAAATTCTATGTTGTTTGCCACACACCGCTATGAAACGCCTTTATCATTTTTAAGATGATTCAGATATTGCCGTGCTCTTTGATTCTTAGGGTTGTTTATCATGGCTTTTTTGAGATTTTCGATGCATTCCTGTTGCTTCCCCTGTTTTTGTTGAACTATGGCAAGATTAAAAAGTGCTTTGTCAATGTAGGGTGGTTTTAAATCAACAACATGAAGAAACATTTTTTCGGCAGTTGCAAAGTCTTCCATTGATGCATAAATAAATCCCAGATTATAAAATGTATCCGAAGATCGATGGTTTAGATTTGCAGCTTCCTGATAGGCTTCTATGGCTTTGGGGTAATTTTTTGATTTTGTATAAAGCCTCCCTAAATCAAAGTGAGCCTCAGCATTTTTAGGGTCAGCAACAACTGCCTTGGACAGTAGCATCTCGGCTGCACCTGGGTTTTTTATAAAAACGGTGTCTGCCTGTCCCTGCAACGCCTTTGAGTAATCCATCTTTATTTCAGGCGCATTTTTGGGATGTTGTGTCAGGACCCGTTCGAACAATTCTATTGCCTGGTTAAAGTTTTTATTTTTCAGCGATGCTTTGGCCTGCCCCAAAACATTGGGTTTCGATATTTTGGTTTTTTGAGGAGATATTGCTTTTTTTTGGCGATCCAGGGTGATTTCGGCACCCTTGATCTTAGCGTTATGCGGGGTTAAATACGCTTCGGGGTTATTTGGAGCTGGTTTGGGTAAATTGTTTTTAGTTGTCAACGCTTTCTGATAACGACCTGTAATAATGAGGATCATCAAAGCCAAAACTAAGGTGGACGTCCAAAAGAGGCGTTTATTCTTAAGGAGTATTGGTAAAGATGCCGTAGAAAACCTAGTCGAAGACATTCTTTTTTGAGTTCGTTCCAAAAAAGGGACAGCAGCAGAAATCCGGGAAGCCAGACTTTTTTGCATATATTTCAAAAAACTTACAATAGCGGAACACCAAGATAACACTATTTTTTGCGTGCGTTTTATAAACGGTACGGCAGCAGTTGCCCGGGAAAACAATCCCTTTTGAATTCGTGCCATGAAAGATAAGACAGATGCCCAGGAAAATTTTCTTTTTCTCAATCCCTCTGCAGCAGACATTTTTGAACCATCATCGGTATTATTACGGATTTTTTCTTTAGAACTTATTTGTTCTTGGGTGGTTTCTGCTCGAGGTAAAATGAAGATCCTGGCCCCGGTATTCTCAAATGATCCTGATTTTTCAGCCATATCTTTTAAAAAAGGACACATTGTTGACTGAGACGGGCATTCTGAATGATATTGCTCATGGGAAACAGAAAGGTTTTTGTGCGTGGTTTCACCTATGGAATTGAATTGATGCGCACATTCTATGATAACACCCACTGTAATTTTTTTCAAATTCCGGGCATACCCTGTCAATAGCGCATGATCGCAAATAATGTTTATGAGGCGAGGGTACCCCTTGGAAAAATTATATATCCCTCGAACGGCTTCTTGAGTAAAAATACTTTTTTCAGTCCCGGCGATTTTTAGTCGGTGTTTGATGTACGCCAAAGTTTCAGTTTCTGACAGAGGTTCAATCTGATATACTAAACTAATTCTTTGTCTGAGGGCGCGGCATTCCGGCAAGGCCAAGGTTTGATGTATTTCATTTTGGCCAACAAAAAATATGTTGACGAGTTTTTCTTCCGGATGCTCTATGTTGGATAATAGTCTAATATGTTCAAGAATTTCTTTTGACAACTGGTGAACTTCGTCAATGATGAGCAGAACACTTGTATTTTCCGAATTTACTTTCTTTAGAAACTGTTTGAAATAAACAATAAAATCAATTTTAGTGTTAAATTTTTGGGGAATATTGAATGATAATGCAACAAAATTATAGAATTCAATTAGAGTTAGCGCAGGGTCCGTTATGTTTGCCACAAGCGTATCTTCTTCTATAGTTTCCAATAATGCATTGATCAATGTTGTTTTTCCCGTACCAACGTCTCCGGTAACAAGCAGAAATCCCTTTTGGTCGATAACACCGTATTTTAAAGTTGCCAGTGCTTCCTTATGCTTTTCGCCGAGCCAAAGAAATTTTGGATCCGTGGTTAATTGGAATGGTTTTTTGCTGAGACTGTAATGAGATCGGTACATTTTTAAATTTTAGCAGTTTCTATATAAAAAATAATTGCAAGATTTTATTCGGAAACATCCATGATAAATTTTGTATTAAGCGATTATAACGCACCGGAGTGGGAAATCTTTTTAGGAATTTATTCATTTGAGCATATATCAGGGGCAACAAAAATTAAAATAAGAATCCATTTACTGTTTAAAAAGTTTTCTTAAAAAGTATGCATAAATCATGCAAAAATAGAAAACCATGTGAATTAGAAAATATATCAATAAGTTAACACAATTATTATTTAAAAAATGCTTATTGCTCTATATAATTGTGTAGTAAAATAAATAGAAATTGTGAAATGTTTTACATAATTCTGCAAAAAAAATAGAATAAAAAGAATTAGAAGCAGTTTTGTAAAAAACTTTTTAGGAATAAAATGGAATTACAGGAGAATGAAACACACAACATAACTAAACTGACAACATAACTTGCCAGTACATGGAATATTTAGCAATGCCAAATGCTTGTGATAGTATTTAGATATCGGCCGCTCTTTATATAAATTACCAAATTCACATTTAAAAAGGTGATTGGGACGACTGGATTCGAAGACGGTTAATCACATATTTTCATTCCAGTGATCGCAGAATTTGGCTGCGATTTGACGTTTACAATATCTTGAGGTGTCACTAATGATTACTTTTGAAAAGGTTGGATTTTATTCCTTGGCTTTTTCCGTGGATGGCTCAATGATCTTTTCCGCCCCGATAGATTTTTTAATATTGTTCATAATGGTTTGAAAATTGTCCGTGCCGCCAATCTTTTCATACGTAATTTCAGGAGCAACCACCTCAATCTTCTCAATGATGATCGTATCTTTGGTAAGCGATTTTTCATCAACGTTCAGATGAATGGACTTCACACTCATGACCTGTGGAGATTTGAATCCCTCTGGATTCCCCAATATAAAATCCTTGAGTTTGGCCTCTGTGGATAAAAGGGAAACATCGACATCTCCCAATTCTACTTGGGTTTTAGTTATTTCAGGACCGTAGGTGTTGACGGCTTTCTTAATTATGGGTCCAAGATTAGACACCCCGACCACCAACAAAATTATGACTACGGCAACAAGCACACCGCCGCCTATAAGAATCCATTTTTTCATAAGCATTCTCCTTGTGGGTCTTTTTTGCTCAAAACCATCTCGACTGTTTTATTTTACGATGACGCAGTTGTATTTTGGTTTGAACTTATCTTTTATCTTGGGGTGGGTTTTGTAGCAGTTAGGACACATGGCAAAATACACTTCTGGATCATATTCAAACAAACTCTCAAAATATTTGATACTCATTAAATATACAAACAAATTTGTTTTATAAAGATGGGGAAGGGTAACCCTCTTACCTGCCCCATCTTTATGGCAGCTTGATTTTTTATGACTGGATCGGATTATTTACTTGACGGGGGTTAATTCAACCCTTCGGTTTTTGGCACGGC
>CAZIIV010000178.1:0-6172 GCA_964539365.1 uncultured Desulfobacteraceae bacterium
AATTGGTATGAAACCAGTATCTACGAGGAAATCTGTAATTTCAATATATTGTAGAATTCCCGAGACCAAAGATAATGACCGTATCTCACGAAACCCCTGAAAAAGTGCTTACGGATATCAGAAAAATACGCCAAAAGGTGTTTGAGACCGTCTCTGAGTCCAACAAAAGGCTGACTTACGGTGAAGTGGAAAAAAGACTCTCCCAAAAATTTGCGGTGCATAAAAAAGCATTAAAAATAGCCATAAATGAGCTGGTGGCAGATCGCCAACTGATCTACACTTATAATCTCGGCTGTTCGTTCCTGGAAAAATCGTTTAACAAGCCCACCCGAATCTCAAAACGGGTTGTTCTCAAACCGACCGGGATGAGTTATACACCGGAATCTGATGACGTGGTCATCGATATCGCTCAAGGGGCGTCCTTCGGATCAGGAGAACATCCCACCACCCGGCTGGCCGTCGGGGCTATAGAAGCGGCATTATCCGGAAAAAATAATTTCGTGAAAACGGACCATACCCGGGTCCTGGATATTGGAACGGGGTCCGGAATTTTGGCAATAGCCGCCGTATCATTGGGGGTAAAAAAGGCATTGGCGATTGACATCGATCCCTGCTCAAGATCGGAAGCCAAACAAAATATTCTTTTAAACAATATGGACCATCGAATCCAGGTCCTTGACCGTGACATCGAACAGATCAATGAAAAATTTTTCCTGATAACGGCCAACCTCCGGTATCCAACCCTTGTACGGCTTTGTTCTCACATTTCAAAAATAACGGAAAGACCCGGTAGGGTTGTGGTTTCGGGAATCAAAACACATGAAGTCAAGGACATTTTGAATAGTTACACCCGAAAAGGCTTTAGCTGTACCTGGAAAGCAGTTGAAAAGGATTGGGTGGGGATGGTATTTGTAAAGGTATAAAAATGGATATTACAGTATTTTCAGACGAACAATCCGCGGGCCAGCGCCTGATGGTGGGATTTGACGGAACCGAGTTCAACCCGGACCTCAAATTCCTTATTAAAACGTTACATGTGGGCGGAATCATCCTTTTTGCAAGGAATCTTATACATCCCGACCAGATCAAACGCCTGTGCTCATCCATTCAGGAATATGCCCGTTCCTGCGACCGTCCGCCGCTGTTTATCTCCATTGATCAGGAAGGCGGAAAAGTGGCCAGACTCAAAGAACCCTTCACCCGGTTTCCGGGCAATCCCAAAATGAAAGGCCCTGAAGATGCGATTCATTTTGCCCGGATCACTGCGGCGGAACTCACAGAAATCGGAGTCAACATGAACCTTGCGCCGGTATTGGATGTTGTCCCGCAAGGCATAGACAGTGTCCAGGCAAGCCGTGTGTTCGGCCACGATCCCTCCTGGGTATCTGAATTGGGAACGTTGGTTATCGATCACCTTCAGTCGAACAGTATTATGGCGGTGGCAAAACATTTCCCGGGAATCGGCCGCATCGTGTTGGATCCCCATGATGAGATCTCAGACCTGAATATTGATGTTGACGCCATGCAATCCACGGATCTGCTCCCGTTCAAAGCCGCCATAAGAAATAACGTGGCCGGAATTATGCTTTCTCACATTCGGTATCCAAACATGGATGCCACGTGGCCCGCAAGTCTGTCCCCAAGCATTGCCCATGATCTTCTTCGCAAACAAATGGGGTATGGCGGCATCATCATGACAGACGACCTGGACATGGGCGCCATTAAAAAACATTATGAGATCAAAACCGTTATCCGGCAAATCCTTTCAGCGGATATAGACATCGCCCTGATCTGTCATAAGGGACCGGATATTGAAAATGCTTACCAAGAAATTCTGAAATCCTTCTCGGATTCCAAGAGCATTAAAGAAAAAGGGTTTCAATCTTTAAAAAGGATCATGGAGCTGAAAACAAAATATTTAATCTAAATTTTCCTGTTATCTATGTAAAGGTGGGATTGGTGAAAACAGGGCATTGGCGACCAAAAGCGGTTAACAACCCAACATGGATATGGCCCCAGCTTGCCATAAATTTCCCACTTGTATTCTATAGTTAGTCAATATTTTGTTATTGCAAATTTTTAATGGGACCGGCACATTTTCCCTCCGCTTACGGCATGTTTTGAATCTTTTTCTGAAACCTCTCATTTAACGCTTTGTTCATGCGGACTTGACTGATAATGCTATTGTACGTTTCAAAATCGAGCCCGGCTTTTTCGGCAGCTTGGACTATCCTTCTGTTTGTCTCCAACTGCAACCGCTGTCTTTCGTTCGGATCTTGAGTTTGCTGAACGGACTGCTGCAGTTGCTGGTTTATTTCTTGAATTTCCGCGTATGCCATGGCAGCCTTTTCCAGTTCCGAATCGCTTAACGGTGCTTGCGATCCGATGCCACTCTGCTGACCTGGTTGCTGGTGACCCGGCGCCCGTTCTTCCGGTTGTCCGGGTTGACTGGGCGGCATGGTGGAATGCTTGGAGTTTTCTCCGGAATCGCACCCCGTAGTGCTCACACCCAACATCACAGCCAGAACCATCATGGCAAGCAATCGAAATGAAAATTTCATGGTATTAATATCTCCTTATTTACTGCATGTTTTCTACTTTTTCAAGGAACTTCTCTCTTGTCTCATCGTTCGCTTGGATTTTCGCCATGATACTGTTATATGTCTTGACATCGAGACCGGTATTTTTAACGGCAGAGATCATTTTTTTGTTTGCGGCTTCCTGGAGTTCCACTCTTTTGCTCTTGTCTTCAACTCCTTGGATGGACTGCTGAAACTCGTGGCTGATTTTTGTGACGTTTGCATAGGCTTCAGCAACTTTTTCCAGTTCCGCATCGCTGACCTGCGGTTGCGTCCCGGTAGTGCCGGAGGGAGCCTTCTGCTGGTAAGTTTCTTCAGCCATGGCTGGAAAAACCATGAAGAACAAAAAACACATTATAGCAGTCATGGATATAAAGCAATAATTTACGAACAGCTTCATTCTTACTCTCCTTTCATTCTAACGATTTTTGTTTGAGGTTCTCTCAATCAATACAGGTTTGAAGTTTCAAACGGCCCTAATCTTAGTCAGTTTTTAAAGCACAACCCATGCCAAAAAATGCCAAAAAAATTTTACTTGTATATATCCTATTGAAATTCAATAAAAAATTTTAACATACCTTTAGGATGCCTCCCGGCAAGGAGGTGGGGGGGGGTTGTGTCCAAATGATACATGTGTTATCCTCTAATGTGTCATAAGAGGAGATTGTCACTAACCTATCCCCTGGAGATTTAGATGAAAGGCTTTAACCTGTTCCCAACATCTATGAGCTTCCGAGTGCCTCTGCTGATTTATGTGGTGGTACCTTTAATAACTACCGTGGGCCTTTTCGGATATCTGTCGCTCAATTCCATAGAAAAGCAGGTGGAAAAGCAGATGCAAAAAGACCTGGAACTTGTAGCGCGGGCGGTACAGCTTCCCTTAAGCTATGCCTTGGAAAAGGAGCGGATGGGAAGTATCCAGCAGGCGTTGGAATCCGTTTTTGCCATCGGCAGAGTTTACAGCGCCTATGTCTACAATAAAAAGGGCAAAGAGATCGTCAGGCTCGGCCAAGCCGAACCGGAACCCGAAAGAGACCGACTGATCCAATTGGCCGCAGATGGAGAAAGGCGGGGTGAATACGGTCGGATCGCCGATCGACAGGTATTCTCGTACTTTGTGCCTCTCACCGACACGGGAGGCCAAATCAACGGGTTGCTGCAACTCACCCGGAAAAAAAGTGAGTTCAGTGAAAACCTTCAGTCCATCAGGATCAAAGGCGCTTTGATCCTCGGGGTGCTACTGGTGCTGCTTTCAGTTGTAGTCCTGTACGGCCATCACCGTGCCCTCGGGATACACCTTGGCCGGCTGAATTCCACCATGTTCAGGATCGCACAGGGAAAACGCAAACATCGCTTCAATTTCCGCGGACCCAAGGAGATTTCTATAATAGGGGAAACCTTCAATCAAATGCTCAACAGCATTGATGACGCCGAACGAACGATTATGGAGCACCGAAAAAACCACGACAAGCTGGAAAAGGAGCTTCGTCAGACCGAAAAGCTGGCTGCCCTCGGAAGACTTGCCGCAGGCACTGCACACGAACTGGGCACGCCGTTGAGTGTCATCAGCGGCAGGGCCCAGCGTGCGCTTCGTGACAAAGGCCTTCCGGATGGACAGCGGCAAGCGCTGACATGCATTCGCGAAGAAGTCGTTCGGATGGAGCACATCATCAAACAGTTGCTCAATTTTAGCCGTCGCAATCCACTTCGTTGTACGCCGGCCGACCCGTCACACCTGGCTGCATCAGCGGTTTCAACCGTCGAAGAAGAGGCGGGGACGAACGGTATAAGAATCAATTTCACGGGGCCCGAAAACCAAGCACCGATCATGTTGGACACCATGAGAGTTCAGCAGGCATTGATCAACCTCTTGCGCAATGCCATCCAGTGTGTCCCCGCCGGTAAGGTCCGCCTCACATGGAAACAAGACGATCAAGGGGTGCTCTTTTGCGTAGATGATGACGGCCCTGGCGTTCTTCCGGAAAACCGTTCAAAGATTTTCGAACCGTTTTATACCACCAAATCTGTGGGTGAGGGGACCGGGCTCGGTTTGTCCGTGGTGCATGCCGTCGCGGAAGCGCACGGCGGGAAGATAGAAGTGTGCAATAGCGAGATGGGCGGGGCTTCTTTTCAGTTTCTAGTGCCGCCACAGTCAAATGATCATCGGGAGGATGAGCAATGGCCAAAGCCGATACGCCAAGCGGATTAGTATGGATCATAGAAGATGACAAGGCCCTCGGAACTTTGCTGCTCGAAGAAGTGCGGGACGCCGGCCTGGAGGCCTGTTGGAAATCATCCGCCGAAGAAGCGCTTCAGGTCATGGAACAAAGGTGGCCTGACCTAATTGTTTGCGACCTGAGGCTTCCGGGAATGGACGGCCTGACCTTTCTCAGGAAAATCCTCGGAAATGTCCCTGACCTTCCCCCCGGGTTTCTCATGATCACCGCTTTCGGAACCATTCCAATGGCCGTGGAAGCCTTGAAGGCAGGAGCGGATGACTTTCTGACCAAACCGTTAGACCTGGAACACTTCATGCTGAGCGTGAAGCGGGTACTGGAAAAAAAGCGCCTCAAGGAAATGGTCAATCAGATGCGAGGGCTTCTTTCTTCGGAAAGCTTCCATGGCATGTACGGAAAAAGTATGGCCATGCGTCTTCTTTTCGAGCGGATCCGGCAGGTGGCGAAGGCACATGGGCCGGTATTGATTCTCGGTGAAAGCGGAACGGGCAAGGAGTTGGTCGCCAGGGCGATCCACAAGGAGAGCGCCCGGGCCGGCAGCCCTTTCCTGCCTGTAAATTGTGCGGGGATTCCGGAACACTTAATGGAAAGCGAGTTTTTCGGCCATGCAGAGGGATCGTTTACCGGCGCCAGCAAAAGTCGCCAGGGACTCTTTGCCGAGGCCGAAAGCGGTTCTCTGCTCCTGGACGAGATTTCGGAGATGCCGCTCTCCCTTCAGGCAAAGCTCTTGCGAATTCTCCAGGATGGAAGTCTCAGGCGAGTGGGGGAAAACCGTGAACATCAGGTAAATGTAAGAGTGATGGCCGCCACCCACCGTAACATTGACGAAGAGGTCCGCCGGGGCCACTTTCGGGAAGACCTGTTCTTCCGCCTGGAGGCATTCACCCTCCGCGTTCCGCCGCTAAGGGAACGCGGCGAGGATATAGAATTCCTCGCCGCTAAGTTCATGCAACAGTTTGCCTTGGCATTGGACAAGAAGATCAAGGGATTCAACGGTCGGGCCATAGAGTTTCTCACCCGGTACCCCTTTCCAGGAAACGTTCGAGAACTCAGCAACGCGGTGGAGCGAGCAGTGACTTTCGCCACGGAAACCTGGATTCACGAGGAGCACCTGCCTGCCAGAATTCGCAATTATCAATTCAGTGGGGGGGGTGCCTCAAGCGATACCCATGGTTTGACGACGGAAAATGAAAAGCTTTTGCCGCTTGCCGAAATGGAGCGGCGGTACATTCGTCACGTGCTGAAGAAAGTGGATGGAAACAAGCGTCGGGCAGCAGCCATCCTGGGAATCGGCCGGAAGACACTCTATAGGAAACTTGAAGTTCGGGTCACACCTTGAATTGTGAATTAATTTAA
>CAZIIV010000179.1:0-6169 GCA_964539365.1 uncultured Desulfobacteraceae bacterium
TCAGGGGACATGTAGGTTTCAGGTGTCAGTGTTCAGGTTTCAGGTTTGGCGATTCCTGACACCTGACACCTGACACCTAAAAGACCTTCGGAGCCACGGTTTATAATAGAAAGGCATCAGCGTTTACCAACGGCCTTGATTTACACCTCCCGGTGGGTATACGACATCTCGTACAGACAGGATGAAACAAATGGTTCGGCACAAACAAAAAGGGCGATTCGATTGAATCGCCCGAAGAAAGGGTTTTGGAGAAAGGTTGACAATCCTACAAGGCCGTGTCGCATATAAAAGGTTGTGTAGAAAGGTTGACAATCCTACAGGGCCGATCCGAATAAAACGGGTTTCCCGAAATGCCGTTATTAACACCGGAGTGCATCATCTTTTTGATATTTATTTTTGAAGACTCCCGGCAGAAAAGATGCACGCACACCCGAGAAACCTTTTGGTTTTAAAATGCTTTAAGCAAAAACTATGCAAGAATAAATGTTTTTTTAAAATAAAAGTTGTTAAATTTATGAATGTATATATATTTCAAATACTTATTTCAGTTTGCTTAACACCCAAAATTACAAGGCGACTCATGTTTTGACAATATTTGGCATTTGGCCTATCATTTTTTGACAGGTTTGTCATTTTAGACACAAAACCCCAAGGCAGAGCCATCTATCTCTGACTCCCGCAATACGGGACAGGCTTGGCTCAGTGGACCAGGCTTTTCAAGGCAAAATAAAAATTATGAAAATTCTTTCATAATTTTTGGATAGTTTATTTCATATTTTCACCTTTTTTTCTATGATCCGGCAGAACGGTTTTACGGCATAAGATTATCGTAACTACTTAATATTTTATTTCTTTTTCTTTAGCTATTCAACATTAACCGATTGTGCATAATTTTTGCATAACTTAAATAAAGATTAAAAATTATAGGATGAAACATTTGCCCAAATTAAAACCGATATCCGGGGAGATAAATAAGGTGCCGGAACATTACCTTTTTACATCACGATTAAAACTTCTTATTATTATGGCCAAGGCTTATTTAACCGGTTGTCCACTTGGAAAATACAGAAAACAAGCCATTGTAGAAAATGCAAATCAAGTTTTTTATCATTCACTTCAATGGATAAGTGAATCTGCGGCATTGAAAAACCACACTTTAGATACGCAAATTCATGCCTTCTCAGAGTTAGAACCCTCCGAAGAAATTATGTTTCATAAAAGAGTTCAACTCCTTGCGGTCATGGCGAAAACCATAGTCAGCGACCACCCCATGAATAAGTTCAGAAAAAAAGCCCTTGCCGATAATCTCAACAAGATCTGTGAGAAACTTGTTTTTACCTTTAAGATCAATGAGATAAACTTTCTAAAAGTAGCCTGACCAACAATCCGCTTTTCAAACCTGCTCTTCCATACGACGACGTCCATCCAAAAAAGAAATAAGCACGTCTTTTCGAAAATAAATTGCAATAAAGCATACGTCTATTGTATAGAAGCCGGGTTAGTGTCCATCCATAAACGCCATCTTTCGGTCCCCGGCGGCGTTCTCGCTCGTTTTCAATCCTCGAAATAGCGCGCTATGCCTGCGGTTGAAAACTCGCTCGAGCCTTGCCGGAAACCAAAATCTACCATTTCTGGATGAACACAAGATAGGAATTTTCTGTATGAAATCTAAAGCATTAATCGTTTTTGACATGGATGGTGTCATTGTCGATGTTTCACGCTCATATCGGGACACGGTAAGACAAACCGCCAGATTGTTTTTAAAGGGGGCAGAATCATGGAAAGATTTGCCCGATCCACTGTTTTCCTTAACAGATCTTGCCAGAGTAAAACAAAGCGGAGGCCTGAATAATGATTGGGACTTAACATTTTTGGTAATAACCCTGTTATTCACTTTGGTAAAGAGCCCAACATGCGATCAGGACCCGGACCCCTGGACCCGGCATAATAAAGTGATCAGCAGTTGTGATGTTAAGGCCCTGTCGCAGTTTCTAAACTCCCATAAAAGCCCCCTAACCTCTCTATTGAAGAAAAACCGCAAACAGAAGAATGAATTTATCGCCGGCCTTTTCACCGGCGATGTTGGGAGCGGCAATATCATCAAGCAAATTTTTCAGGAGATATATCTTGGAAAAGAGATGTTCGAAGCCATTTATAAAATTCCGACAAGAGTGTACCATGAGAAAGGGTTTATAAACAGAGAAAAACTTATGCTTGACAGATCCATCCTTGAAACCCTCTCAAAAACCAATATTCTGGCCATCGCCACAGGACGGCCCAAAGCCGAGACCGACTACCCTTTGGATTTGTTCGATTTAAGAAAGTTTTTCAAAATTACCTGCACACTCGACGACTGTATTAAAGAAGAACAAAACATATATAAAAAGGAAAAAAGAAGAGTTTCTCTCAGCAAACCCGATCCTTATATGCTTGATGCCATTGCCGAGACCCAAAAACATACTGTTTCAAGCTTCTATTATATTGGGGATATGCCCGATGATATGGCAGCTGCCGTAAGATCCAGAACAGGATTTGTCGGTATCGGAATTCTTAAATCATCGTCTGACAAGAACAAGCTGAAGCAGGATCTGTTACAGGCAGGTGCGGATTATATCATTGAAGATTTTGAGGCATTAAAAAACATCATACCCTATAGCTCTTAAGAAAATGTTTTTGGGGTCCACCTATCCGTTGCCATAAAATACGGCCTGAAGTTGATTGAGACGAGATACTGGATACTGGTTTCTGGATACTGGATATTTATGAACAATCACTACATTTTTTTCCGGGATCAAGCATCCAGGATCATTCGGATAGCGCTGCCACAAAAGCTTTAAAATTAAGGAAAAGCTACCCCAAAATGTTTTTCACAAACACTATATCAGGGTCACCGTATTTGATTTCGGTGCAGCGTAGCGACGGCGTGTTTCTCTTGGAAACCGACTGACTGTTTGAAGGGCTTTAGCACGCGTTAGCCCGAGACGAATGAAATTATAACAAAAAAAAATCAATGGGATAATTTTGCGATGAATTGTTCTTAACACCTCCGGCACGGCTCGGGCTTACGGGTGCTTAAGCACAAGTTTCAGTCGGTTGGAAAGAGAAACACGCCGTCGCGGAGCGTTCCCCTGTATTGGGAATCAAATGCATTCTCTTGTCGGGTATATGAGTTTTCCTTGTTATGGTTTGGATGTTATGCTATCTCATACCTATGAATTTGCGAAAAACGAAATATTTACCGTATAAAAAACTCGAATACAGGTTCGATTTTGAAATCGGTTACCTTACAAAAAGCCCTTGTAGAGAATGTGAGAAAAAAAAAGATTTCCCTGACTGTATGGACAATTGCAATCTGCTCGATAAAATACACACCATGTTGTGTGAAGCCATATCGTGTTCAAAACGCCGTTAATTCTTACAATCAACGGAGGGACCTATGCCCGGCATGAAACTTGCTGATATTCCCGCCTGGAAGAAATTGATCCGGCATGCTGATATAATGGGTCGTCCTGAAAAACATCTCAAGTACCTGCTGGAAGAAAAAGATCGACTTGTTAATTTCTCTTTGAATGGCGCCGGTATCTTTTATGATTTTTCACGTCAAAGGTTGGATGAGAAGACCATGGAACTTCTGTTCAGACTTTCTGATGCCCGGATGCTGAAAGAGAAGTTTACCGCAATGGTCGGTGGTGAAAAGATCAATACGACGGAAAACAGGGCGGCGCTTCATACAGCAGCACGAAATTTTTCAGGAAATCCGGTTTTTGTCGACGGCAAAGATATAATGCCCGAAATAATAAGAGTCAGAGAGGCAATCAAGAAGTTTGCATCACAGGTTCATGATGGAAAAATAATCGGGTCAACCGGCAAACCGTTTAAACATGTGGTTGTCATCGGAATCGGGGGATCATACCTGGGAACGGAATTTGTGGCCCGGGCCTTGG
The DNA here is from genome assembly GCA_964539365.1 of uncultured Desulfobacteraceae bacterium. Taxonomy (GTDB): domain Bacteria; phylum Desulfobacterota; class Desulfobacteria; order Desulfobacterales; family UBA11574; genus S5133MH16. Next base: position 3,945 of record CAZIIV010000179.1, read on the forward strand.
ATCCGCTGGCAGATAAAAAAATTGAAATATGGTTTCTTTCAAACGTGGACATTCATAATTTTGGATCCATTGCTTCGGCCATTGATCCTGAAACCACCCTCTGGATCGTCATCTCAAAAAGTTATACAACAGCGGAAACCATGGCCAATACCCGTCAGGCATATGCCTTCATGACCGAGAAAGGTTTTGATCCATCTCAACATTTCGTCACGGTTACCAGTATGGGCTCTCCGGGAGATGATCCTTCAAATCCCGTACTTTCTTCATTTCATATGTTCGACTTCATCGGTGGAAGATACAGTGTTACCTCAGCGGTAGGCGGAGTTCCCCTGAGTTTGTATTTAGGATATGAACGGTTTGAACGTTTTTTGAAAGGCGCTCAAGACATGGACCTGCATGCCCAAAACGCTCCGATGGAAAAAAATATTCCTCTTGTTGCAGCGCTTATTTCAATCTGGAACAATAATTTCCTAAGATATCCTGCTCATGCCATCATTCCTTATGCATCTCCGTTGTCCAAACTGGCCTCTCATATCCAGCAACTTAATATGGAAAGCAACGGCAAGTCCGTCAGCCAATCCGGCGAGCTGCTGGATGAGCCTTCGGGCACGATTATTTTTGGAGAGCCCGGAACCAATGCACAGCATTCATTCTTTCAACTGGCACATCAGGGTCGTCCGTTTCCCATTGATTTTATCGGCGTCATCAATCCCCATTTTAAACAGTATCAGAGCCGATCAAAAGGGGTCACCAATCACCAGGAACTCTGGTTGAATCTGATTGCTCAACCCCAAGCCCTTGCAAAGGGAAAGCAAGACACAAATCCGGCAAAATCTTTTTCCGGTAACCGGCCGTCATCAACCTTTATTTTAAATGATCTTTCGCCGGAGAATATCGGCCGACTGCTATCCTTTTATGAAGCTAAAACTGTTTTCGAAGCCTTTATATGGGATATAAATCCCTTTGATCAGTTCGGAGTGGAGCTGGGCAAGACCCTTGCCACGGATATCCGAAAACAGATGGCACTAAAAAATCAGAACAAAGAATACCGCTTTGATGGCGCGGATCCCATAACCGGATTTTATTTGAAGACTCTGTTCTCCGGCAAGTGATCGAATGCCGTCCGTTTCTGGGGGTGAATCACGGGTGTTGGCAATATGAAAACTCATGTTCGTCTGTGCTATGTATTTAGCTTTGGGGAAAAGGTGTCAGGTGTCAGGGGACATGTAGGTTTAAGGTGTCAGTGTTCAGGTTTCAGGTTTGGCAGTTCCTGACACCTGACACCTGAAACCTGACACCCGAGACCCGATGTCGTTGTAGAAGTTCCGAGACGTCAATTCAGAGGATCGCCATGACATATTTACACAAAACATTACAGGAATTATTGTCCAAACAAACCAAAGACGCTCCCACTCTGGAAGAATGTATGAAGTGTGAACCTTCGGGGGGGATATCGCACCATTGCTGCAGGACTCCGGGCTTTGCAATTTATGAAAACGTCCAGCTTATATATTCGGAATATGTAACCCATTTGTGGAAAACGATTCCATTTGGAAACAAGTACTTAAGTTTTGATCAGTTTATGCAATTCTACTTCACTCAAGTCATATTTGCTTCTGTTATTGGCAGGGAAAAAGTTTTGCTTAAATTGTACTTTCCAAAAATTATCGACTATACCGTGATACCTGATGATACAACCGACAAGATGCACATATTCGGACCCAGAATAATGCCGGATGCGGACCTGGATCTCATTGTAGCTTTTCCGGATGATTTTCATAATTTTTATACAAAGAGAAACACCGACAGACCCACCAATCAAGGATGCGTGTTTTTACACCGGGGAGAAGATTTTCAGATAAAGCATAGCAGGGGGTGTTTGTTGCATGCAGAGGGTTCCACAGAGCGGATTACTACGAAACCCATTGATTGCGTTTCTTTTAATTGTAAGGTCAAAGACAGCGAAAAGGAAAAACAAGAAAAAACAGCCATCTATTTTGGAGAATTAATTTCGCAATTTGGCATTTTTTTTGACCGCCGCTATGGTGGGAACGTCCAGGTAATATAAGGCCAAAGGAATACGCTGGATACCTTTGCAGTAATTTTTGCGCTACGGATCCTTTTTCCTCAAATATTATTTCTTGATATTTCATCGGGTCACTCCTTATTACCCCACAGGGCATCCTTAAGTCCCGAGGTTCGTTCGATTTTACGGGATATGGTTG
>CAZIIV010000180.1:0-6111 GCA_964539365.1 uncultured Desulfobacteraceae bacterium
AGTTCCCGTCGCAGCAGGTCAAGTGCTTTCATGGCAAAAATTCTTTTATTCATCAGCCGTGTATTGAAGGGGAAAACAAACCCAAATCCTTTGACATCATTTGGAGTGGCAAGGCCGATGCAAACCGTGCCCACAGGTTTTTCGCCAGTGCCTCCATCGGGTCCTGCAATACCGCTGGTTGCCAGGCCGTAAGTCGCCCCGGCAACCTGTCGAACCCCTTGAGCCATCTGTTTTACCGTCTCTTCGTGCACCGCCCCGTATTGCTTTAATATTTCCGAAGATACACCCAGCACCTTTGTTTTGGCTTGATTTGAATAGGTAACCCCTGAAAAGAGAAAATAGCCTGAACTGCCCGGTACATTGGTAAGCAGGTGGGATATCAGCCCGCCGGTACAGCTTTCGGCAACCGCAAGGGTAGCTTGTTTTGCGGTAAGAAGTCCGCCCACAACCGCTTGCATTGAAGACCCGTCCATTGAGAAAATATTTTCCCCTAACTTCCCGAGAACCCAGAGTGACGCCTCTTCCAAAATCTTGCGAAGAATCTGATCATCTTTGCCCCTGATATAAAGTTTTACCTGGATTTCCGGAAATTTTGAACGAAAACCAGGCGTTATCTCAGGGAATTCGTCGGATAACCCGGTCAAAAGTTCCCCGATTACCGATTCGGCAAGGCCGAATGTGGATAGGGTCTTAACCAAGCTTAATTCACTCGTGCCGCCACCAAGTTTTCGTATGCGCGGCAGGACTTCATCGGAAAGCATCCGTTTCATTTCAAAAGGTACTCCGGGAATAAAGAAAAATGAACACCTGTCTATTTTTAAAAAAAATCCGGGCGCAGATCCAATAGGATTATTTAAAGACTCGGCACCCATAGGAAGCATGGCCTGCTTTTTATTTGAAGGGCTCATGTCACGCTTCCGGCTTTTGAAAAAATTTTCGACCACACGGAGTGCCGACCGATTCAGAACCCGTTCGACCCCTTTTGCCTTGGCGGCCGCTGCCGCCGTAATATCATCGATAGTGGGACCCAGCCCACCGGTTACAACCGCAACATCCGCCCTGCTGCCGATTTCTTTTAGGATGGAAACCATCATATCCATCTCATCACCCACACACATGTGCCGCGTGGCTTCGAGACCCGCATGTTCCAAAACTTGTGCGATATGGGCAGAATTGCTGTCAACAGCCGCACCCGTTCTTATTTCATCTCCGGTAGCAAGTATTTCTATAATCATATTCAAAAAAAACCGTGACCTTCCATGTGCCCACGATCCTCAAAAATTTTTATGTTGTACTTAAAGATTTCATCTTTGTCTTGTCAAGTTTTTTTGACGGTTCACCGAACCTGTGATCTAAAAGTCGAGATACTGGATACTGGTTTCCGGATACCGGATATTTATTATGGCGTAACTGATGAATCGTTTCCTCAGGGCTGCATGCCTCCTGACCCCTGACACTTGAACCCTGTAGACTGATACCTGAAACCTGACACCTGAAACCTGTAGGCTGACACCTGACACCTGAAACCAAATAGCCATGGCAATCTTAGCAAACAACAGTCTTGGTTTACACCCGGGCATACGGGTGCCTAAACACATGTCATTACGCTGCGTTGAAATCAAATGCGTTTCTCATGCAAATTCTAATAAAACCTCTTGACAAACTCTCACTATAATATATAGGATTCAATTCAATCTGGTGAACATCATGAAAAAATTTAAAATTGACAACCAAACAATAAACCTCGATCGGAACTGGTGGTGGCAAACTCAGAATCACGAGTCTGCCACAGGAACTTGATCAACTAACTTATAATTCGTAACATACCAAAGGACCCGGGCAACTCAAACCCACGGTCCTTTTTTTTAATTTTAAACGGGCCGTGAAAACTCTCACGGCTTTTTTTTTGGACTTGCGGAACTTTTCACCTGAATTTTGCACGAGTCGGAGGCTTTCATATGCAAGATTCAGGTTTTAGGAAGGAACCCAATATGCTGATTAATGAATTCCCTGACATAGACCAATATCGCCGTCTGGCAAAACAAAGCAACGTGATTCCGGTCTGCGTGGAAATCCTTGCAGATACAAACACACCGGTCTCTCTTTTAAAAAAAATTTATAAAAATAACGGGGCTGCCTTTCTCTTCGAAAGCGTCGAGGGGGGTGAGCGCTGGGGAAGGTACAGTTTTCTCGGAGTGTCCGCCCGAACGCATATACGGGTGTTTCGCAAATTCGTAGAAATTCGGGAAAATGGTGTCTGCCGTCAGATTATCCACCACGGAGACCCCCTTAGCGTTTTGAAAACATGGATGAGCAAGTATAGACCCGCTCACGTGCCCCAACTCCCCAGATTCTGGGGGGGGATGGTAGGATATTTAACTTATGAAATGGTTTCTTTTTTTGAATCAATCCCCAACCTGCTGCCGGAAAATAAACCGATTGCTCATTTCATGATACCCGACGAACTGCTTATTTTCGATAATATCCGCCATACATTACTTGGAGTTGTTATCTCTTTTATTGACAGCCCGGACGATTCGGATCATGCGTTTCATTCTGCAAAACGCCGCACCGAATCACTTTTGCGGGAAATGGAACGACCTTTTCCTGAAGAAAATGACATCCCAATCCATACCGAATTTACACTCAATGAGTCTTTGGAAGCCCGAACTTTCCGGTCTCTTGTTAGTAAAATAAAAGAACATATCCGGGCGGGTGATATCATACAAACGGTTATTTCCATGCCCTTTTTCTGTGCCCCCCCACCGGATCTCTGGGCGCTCTACCGGGCGCAACGATTCATTAATCCCTCTCCGTATCTGTATTACCTCAGTCTGGATGAAATGACACTCGTAGGCTCTTCCCCGGAAACTATGGTTCGGCTCGAAAATCGAGTTGCCACCCTCCGCCCCATTGCCGGTACCCGCCCCAGGGGGAAAAACGAGCAGGAAGACCGTTCTCTGGCCAACGAGCTTCTTGCAGATGAAAAAGAACGGGCGGAACACCTTATGCTGGTGGATCTCGGACGGAATGACCTTGGGCGTGTAGCAGAGGTGGGAACCGTACAGGTAACAGATTTAATGGTCGTGGAACGCTACTCCCATGTCATGCATCTTGTATCCAATATATCCTGTGATCTGAAATCAGAATTTGATGCATGGGATCTGCTTCGAGCCACTTTCCCTGCCGGAACGTTATCGGGAGCTCCCAAAGTCAGGGCCATGGAGATTATTGCCGAACTTGAAAACAGACCCCGGGGCCCTTATGGCGGAGCGGTAGGATATATTTCGTTCCACGGAAATATGGACATGGCCATTACCATACGGACGGCCAGTGTCGAAAATGGAATACTGACAGTTCAGGCAGGTGCGGGGATCGTTGCGGATTCCGATCCGGAACGGGAACGCATAGAAACCGCCAATAAAGCAATGGCCATGCAAAAAGCACTGCAACTGGTTCAGAAATCATATGAAAAATAGAGGAGGATAAACTATGATCATAATGATAGACAATTATGATTCATTTACTTACAACCTGGTACAATATCTGGAGCAAATCGGCGCTTGTGTCAAGGTGATCCGCAATGACATGGCTTCCATTTCAGACCTTGTCTCATGGAAGCCAACCGGAATTGTTATATCACCCGGTCCGGGCAGACCCGAGAATGCGGGGATATCTCTTTCGGTAGTGAAACACTTTTCCGGGAAGATCCCAATCCTCGGTGTGTGCCTGGGCCATCAAGCCATTGGAGCGTGTTTCGGCGGGAAAGTAGTCACCGCCAAAAAGCTCATGCACGGAAAAACATCCATGATACACTCTGACGGAAAAACACTGTATCAGGGTATTCCTAAACCTTTTGAGGCAATGCGGTATCACTCACTGGCCGTTTCACGGGAAAGTTTTCCTGACTGTCTGCAAATCAGCTCGGAATCGGAAGACGGGGAAATTATGGGAATCAGACATCTAAACCATCCCACGGAAGGAATTCAATTTCACCCGGAATCCATTATTACACGCGTGGGCAAACGGCTTCTCAGGAATTTTATTAACCAAACCGAAAGCTATTTACCGCCTCAACAGCAAAAGGAGAAGAAACCATCATGTTCAAGGAAAATCTTAAAAAAATCATAGATCGAATCGACTTGAGTGAAAGTCAAATGTCTGATATGTTTACAAATATATTTTCAGGAAATGTTACCGATATACAAATCGGCGCTATGATGGCAGCCTTGGCAACCAAAGGAGAAACTTTTGAAGAACTCGCCGGAGCGGCTCGAGCCATGCGACGGAAAGCACACCGGATTCAAGCGCCGGGCGCCATCGTTGTAGATACCTGCGGAACCGGTGGAGATGCATCACAGACATTCAATATTTCCACAACCACGGCGTTTGTTGTGGCCGGCTGCGGGGTAACTGTGGCCAAACATGGAAATCGTTCGGTATCCAGTCAATGCGGCAGTGCGGATCTTTTGGAAGTGCTTGGAGTAAAACTGGATACGGAACCGGAAATCGTGGAAGAGGCAGTTCGGGAAATCGGCATCGGTTTTCTTTTTGCCCCACTTTATCACGGCGCCATGCGCCATGCGGCCAGAGCAAGAAAAGAATTGGGACTGCGCAGTATTTTTAATATGCTGGGCCCGCTCACAAATCCCGCCGGAGCCAATTGCCAGCTTCTCGGGGTATACGCACCCGTACTCACCGAAATGTTCGCACACGCCTTACAGCTTCTGGGTACAAAAAGTGCGTTTGTGGTTCACGGGCATGACGGACTGGATGAAATTTCTGTTTGCGCTCCCACCCGCATCTCGGAATTAAAAGATGGTCTCATTCGAACTTATGATATTTCCCCGGAACAATTTTTTGGCAACCTGTGGGATTCAAAAGAGCTTCTGGGTGGAAATCCTGAAGAAAACGCCAAAATAACCCGTAACATATTGAAAGGTGAAAAAGGACCGAAACGGGATATTGTTCTGATTAATTCCGGGGCAGCCCTTGTTGCAGCAGAACAGGCAGAAACCCTACAGGAAGGAATCCGTATGGCTGAGGTTTCTATTGACACAGATGCTGCAACTGAAAAAATGGAATCGCTTATCCGATACACACAGGAAAACGGATAAAAATTCAACGAACATCGATTTTTCTGAAAACAAAGGGATGTGGTTTAATTTCGGTAAGTTCTCTTGTTTCAAAAGGGAGAGATTCATGGGAGCCGATGATCAGAAATCCGAAAGGCGCAAGACTGTCGAGGATTTTTCTGAAAGCCTTCTTTTTTAACAAATCTTCATAATAAGTCAAAACATTATTGCGTAAAAAAATGATGTCAAATTTTGATCCCGGAGGATCGTAAAGCAGATGGTGTATTTTCCATACAATATCTTTCTTTAGCCAAGCATTAATCTCAAAAACCTTTTTGCCTTTCTTTTTTTTAAAATATCTCGTTTGAAATTCTTTTGTTACCTCTTTGAGACTGCTGGATGAATAGATTCCGGCGCGGGCGATGTCCAGGTATTCGGGATTCATATCCGTAGCAATTAATTCAAGCTTCGGAAGATGACCAACACTATTTTGTAAGTCATCCCAGACGATTTTGAAACTGTATACCTCATCTCCACAAGCACAACCGGCAGACCAGACATTAATCTTTTCTGAATTTTTATGAATAAGTTCGGGCAGAATTTTTTTTTCAAGGGACTGCCACAATTCTCTGTCTCGAAAAAAACGGCTGATGGAAACCGTGAGCAGAAGTTCACACTTTTTTCTAACTTTATCGCTCTTGTCCAATTCCATTAGATAAGCCGAGAAGCTTCGGCATCCCAAGTCGTTCATCTGTCTTTTTATCCGTTTTTTGACCCCCTTGCGGACTTTGCGGTATCCTGACCAGGAAAATCCGAATCGGTTAAGCACTTGGCAAAATTGGTAATCATCCATAAACTCATTTTTATCTTTGCGAAAAAATTGTGCAAGCGGTTTTTTCCAGAACATGCCCGGGGCGATGTGTAAATCAAGACTGTTGTTTGCTAAGATTGCCATGGCTATTTGGTTTCAGTTACCAGGTGTCAGGGGACATGTAGGTTTCAGGTGTCAGTGTTCAGGTTTCAGGTTTGGCGATTC
>CAZIIV010000181.1:0-6074 GCA_964539365.1 uncultured Desulfobacteraceae bacterium
AATGGGACGCTGATTTTCGCAGACCCGCCTGCCATGCGAGGCACAAGCGGGCAGGTATACACGGATAATATTGTTATTTGGCAATTTAAGAATCTTGATAATCTGTGTTCATCTATGTCCAAAAAAAGAAATTCCTATGCTGTCAAAAAAGCATCAGATTATGAAACAGGAGGTTCATCATGAAAAGAATGTTCGAGGCATTCAGGTTAGGTAATCTGGAGCTTGCAAATAAATTTGTTTTTCCCCCGGTCAAGATCGGGCGTGGCAATCCCGACGGCACGGTGACCGATCGCCAATTAACATTCTACCAACAGATTGCAAAAAACGGTCCGGGGGTGGTTATTACCGAGCCTGTATCGGTCACTGCCGACGGCAGGGAACATCCCAAGCAGCCTTGCATCCACCTTCCCCACAGCGCTGGAGAACTTCGGAAGATTGTTGGTGTTATACATAAGGAAGATCGACTGGCCTGTCTTCATCTCAATCATGGGGGTGCGGCGGCCAATCCCAAGATCATTGGACACCCGCCCAAGGCGCCTTCGGTAATGACCTGTGTTGCCAGACAGGGCAACGTCTCCCAAGCCCTAACCGGGCAAGAAATCCAGGCCATTCTCGACGGCTACGAATCCGCTGCCCAAAAGGCAAAGCAGGCGGGATTCGACCTAATAGAAATTCAGGGAGGACACGGGTTTCTCATCTCCCAATTTTTGAACGGAAAGCTGAACAAACGGGAAGATCGCTATGGCCGGGACCGGTCGCTGTTTGCAACGGAAGCGCTTTCTGCAGTAAAACAAGGCGCCCCTGACATTCCCTGTATCCTCCGGATCTCCGGCAATGAGATGTCGCCGGAGTTCGGCATCAGCCAGGAAGATCTTCTACCGTTGCTGAAATCGGCACAAGAGATCGGAGTCAACGCCATACATGTAGGCATGGGAAATGCCTGCTTCAGTCCCCCATGGTATTTTCACCATACCAGCCTTCCGGACAAGCCTCAGATAGATGGCCTGACCTGGGTGCGCGAGCATACCGAACTTCCCGTGATTGTGGCCGGGAGAATGGGTAGAAAAGAGAGATTAATCCAGTTTCTCGAACAGGACCTTTGCGACCTTGTAGCCCTGGGCAGACCCCTTATCGCAGATCCCGGTTTGATAGAAAAATGGAAAAAAGGCCTGGATGAAGAGGTTATATATTGCGGCTATTGCCTCCAGGGATGCCTTCATCGAATGAAAAGCGGAGAACCTTTGGGATGCAATCTGAACCCGGAGATCGGTCTGCCGGAGCTGACGCCCACCTCCTCCAATCCCATGAAAGTTTTGATCGCCGGAGGAGGACCTGCGGGAATGAGTGCGGCCCAGTATCTGAGCAGGCGGGGTCACCGGATTACATTGGCCGAAAAAACAGATCATTTGGGCGGACAATTCGCCCTGGCATGGCAAGCCCCGGGAAAAGAAAAAATGAAAGACGGGTTTGAGTCCATTAAACACTCTGTGAGATCCAGCGGAACTTCTATCCTTATGAACCGGGCGGCAGATGCAGCCCTTGTAAAAGAAATCCAGCCCGATCTTTTGGTGTGGGCAACCGGAGCGGTTCAAAATATCCCAAAGATCAAAGGCCTTGACACTCAGCATGTCATGACCTGCATCGATTATTTCCAGGGAGAACACAAGGTAAAAGGACCAAGGGTCCTGGTCATCGGAGTGGGCCAGGTGGGGATTGAGATTACCGAGAAATTGGGCAAAGAGGGGTATGATGTGGTGGCCGTAGAGATTGTTGACCAACTGGGCGGCGCCATGGAGGCGATTACAAAGAAATTGTCTTTGATGAGAATTGAGCAGCTGGAAAAACTGACCGTGATGCCTAAAACAGCAGTCAAGGAGTTTAAAGCCGACAGCGTTGAGGTGGAAAAGGATGGAGAAATACTGTCGCTGGAACCTTTCCAGAGCGTTATTCTGGCGTCCGGAATGCTTTCCGCGCCGGAACCGGATGATGCAATTAAAAAGCTGATTGCAAACATAGAAATCATCGGCGATGCCCACAATGTACAGGATACGTTTACCGCTGTGCGAGCAGGGTATGAACTGGCATGTAAATATTAGGAGGGGCGGTACGTCCCTCAATCCAAGTCTCGGAGTAACAAATCCTTGCCCAGAGGACAGGGATTTGTTTTATCCCTATAGGGAATTTGCTTTATTGAAAGTTCATTGACTTTTTGAAATTCCAAATAACAAATCCCAAAAAATAAACTAATAATGACAATAGTAACATTAGAAAACGGTGTAGATATCGATACTTCCGGCGGACTGAGAATTCTTGAGCTCCGGGGAAAATACTATGTCGTGGGTCAAGATTTGTTAATTTCTACCAACGGCAGAGAGGAGGCCAGGGAAGAAATCAGAAAGCTGAAAGGTCTTGAGTGCTGACGCCCGCCCCAGACTGCTCCGGGTGGGTAGGTCAACATATGGACTTTTCATATCTCATACGGCGTCAAACTTTCATAACCGTAATCGGTAACAGAAAGGGTTTGTTCAAACTGTGCGGAAAGGGAGCCGTCTTTGGTGACGGCGGTCCATTTATCGCTCAGAATGACCAGCTCTTTTTCTCCCAGGTTGATCATGGGTTCAATGGTAAAGACCATGCCCGGAACCAGACGGATTCCTTCTTTTCTGCGGCCGAAATGGGGAATCTGAGGCGGTTCATGGAAATCAAACCCTACCCCATGCCCCACAAATTCCCTGACCACCGAGCATCCTTTGCTTTCGGCATGGTTTTGAATGGCCCATCCGATATCGCCGATGGTGTTTCCGGGTTTAATCATGGCCATCCCCAGGCCCAGGCATTTTTTAGCCACCTTTACGATCTTTCGAGCCTTGGACCCGGGTGTCCCTACGAAAAAGGTTTTGTTTGCGTCCGCATAATATCTGTTTAAAATAGACGTAATATCGACATTGACAATGTCTCCGTCCTTCAAAACCCGTTCTCCGGGGATACCGTGGCAGATCACTTCGTTTACGGAAACACAGACACTTTTCGGAAATCCTCGATAGTTCAATGGTGCGGGAACGGCGCCATGTTTAATGGTATAGTCATGCACAAGAGTGTTAATCTCATCGGTGGTAATTCCAGGTCTAATTTCAGACTCTACCAGGTCCAGCGTGTCTATGACAAGGCGACCCGCTTCCCGGATACCTTGGATATCCGCTGCCTGCTTGAGTCGGATTTTGTATTTTTTGGCATATAAGCTCTTGAGGTCATTAGGAGCCGGCTTTGATTTGCCGTGACAGCATTTTTTATATTTAAGCCCGCTTCCGCAGGGGCAGGGATCATTCCGACCCAACTTAACCGTTCTGTCTTTCATCATTTTTCCCGTTTATCGCAGATTAGAAATTTAGGTTGTTTTAATTTGTGCCCATCCACAAATTTATTTTGGGTATAAATTGATTCTAATAATTAGAATCTCCTGCGATGTCAATGAATCAATTTCCGTACAATTCATAGTGAACTTTTTTATACTGCAGGTCTTCCTTCCGGTGAGGAGATTTCTTTTCAGCCGGGTACCCAATGGCAATAATCGATTCTACATTCATATTTTTCGGAATATGTAACAGCCTGCGGATATACGCCTCCGAAGATGTTGTCTGATCATACATTCTTTTTCTAATCTGGACCCAGCAACTTCCGAGCCCCATGGACTCTGCCGCCAAATGGATAAAGATGGAAGCGATGGAAGCATCCTCAATCCATACATCGCATTTTTCAGGATCTGCGCAGACAACGATTGCTAAAGGAGCATTTTTTAAAAATGATGCGCCGTGCGGTTTTGACTTTGAGAGTTTTCCGAGCAAATCTTTTTCCGTAACAACCACAAACTCCCAAGGGTTAAACCCTCTTGAGGAGGGCGCACGCAGCGCCGCCTCGATGAGCGCATCAATTTTTTCGGTCTCGACGGGTTGTTCGGAATATTTGCGGATGCTTCTCCGTCTTTGGATGAGGGATAGAAACATAGGGTATTCTCCTCTCTATATCTTATGTTTAAATTATTACCAAACTATGATAAAGATTCAAGCGAAATAGGACGCAGATTTTCGCAGATATACACAGATTATATGATAAGTTATAAAAATTTATCAAGTTTTAAAATCGTTTCGCAATTCTATTTTTACCATAAGAATCTATTAATAAAAACAAAAAATGAAAATATTGCTTATCTATCCCTACTGGCTTGAAGCACGGCTTAACACCGAAGATGTAGTGGTGCCGCCCATCGGCATGTACTACGTGGGAGCAGTACTCAAAGAAAATCATTACGATGTCGAAATATTGAACTGGTGCAGAATCAATGAAACTCCAGAAAAAATTAGTGAAATACTGCTTGAAAAACAGCCGGAAGTCATAGGATTTTCTATTTTGCAGGCAAACCGTTGGGCAGGCATCGAAATTGCCAAAATTGCCAAACAAATCCTTCCCGAGGTGAAAATTGTTTTTGGCGGAGTAAGTCCCACCTTTTTATGGAAACATTTTTTAACCCATTTCCCGGAAATCGATTATGTGGTCATGGGTGAGGGAGAATACACGTTTTTAGATCTGATCAAATGCATCGAAAAAAAAGAAGATGAACATATAGGAAATATCAGCGGCATTGCTTTCAGAAAACACGGTAAAATTGTCCGAACAAAACCCGCAGAATATATACAAGATCTTGATCAGCTGCCCATTCCGGCAACGTATTTCGAATACCAACATCTGTCTTTAACCCGGGGCTGTCCGGGAAACTGCACATTTTGCGGTTCACCCAAATTTTGGGGCCGAAAGGTCAGATTTCATTCGGTGGATTATTTTGTTGAAGAACTCGAACTCCTTTACAAAAAGGGAATCAACTTTTTTTATTTTTCGGATGATACGTTCAGTGTAAACAAAAAACGGGTGATCCAAATTTGTAAAAAAATCCTTAAAAAAAATCTGAAGATCTCCTGGAATGCCATATCCCGCGTCAATTATATGAGTGAAGAGGTGCTTTCCTGGATGAGAAAGGCCGGCTGCATTCAAATCAGTTACGGGATAGAAAGCGGTTCTGAGAAAATCCGCGCGTATTTGAACAAGAAAATAAAAACTGCCGAAATCGAAAAAACTTTTGACATCACGTTAAAATACGGCATCTTACCCCGGGCCTATTTTATCTATGGGTCCCCTGGGGAAACCGGGAAAACCATTCAAGAGAGCATCGATTTGATTAAAAGAATCAAACCCCTGGTCATTTCTTCTTCTGTTCTTTCTTTGTTTCCGGGAACCGCACTCTATTCCCAATATAAGAAAAAATCCAATCTGTCCGAGGATATATGGTTAAATCCTATTGAGGATATCAAGTATTTTGAAACAGACGCCAAATTACCCCGTGACACTGTAATCTCCTTTGGGAAAAAATTAAGAACCTCATTTTATGAATCTCTTCCCGCAATTGTAGACGCCATAGAGCTGATCGACAAAAAGGAATTTTACCCCCTGCATGCCGATTTTTGCTCCAGGCTCGGGATGACCTTTGATCATGGGGATTATGCGGAAAATGAAGACATAAAGGGAAAACACACCATCGCTGAAAAATTATACATCAAAGCGCTGACCTACCATCCCGACCCGCGCGCTTACCTGGGTCTGGGAATTTTAAATCAAAAAAAAAGAGACTATCGGGAATCGGTTCAAATCCTTTCAAAAGGCGTCGAACATTTCCCTGACAATGAACAGCTCAGCCTGTGTCTGGGGATAAGTCATATGAATTTGGGCGACTTTGAAACAGCACTGTCATTTTTTCTAAAATTTCCAAATTCAAAACAATGCCTTGGATTTATTGTTGGCTGTTATCATGAACTGAACGATGCTCACAGCGCAGCAGCGTATCAAAAGAAGTTTGAATCCATTGCATGAGAGGTTCAGGATTTATGGCCGTTTTTATGGGAAATGAACCGGAATATGAAATTATAGGTTGAATATCAAAAAAAAATAAATATAATGGCGGCTTAATTTTGACGAACTCGCAAAAAGTCGTCACTCCGGTGAAAACCGGAGTCCAGATGCTCTGCAAC
>CAZIIV010000182.1:0-6072 GCA_964539365.1 uncultured Desulfobacteraceae bacterium
TTTACCTGCCCTGTTAAATAAATCATAGATTTAATGCGAAGCATTATTTAACAGGGTAAATTTTTTGTGTTTTGTTATTTGGGATTTCAATATGTCAATGAACTTCCAACAAACCAAATCCCCTTTGGGATCATCCCTTGTGCAGCACAATACCGGCGGGTAAAGATTCTCCAAAAATGTTGCTTTCCTCCTGCTTGGCCATGGGAATCACTTCTTTTAAATATGGGAGGTGAGCTCTCAACAATTGCTCCCGATGGGGATCTTGGGTCATCCACGCCATAACCTGTTCCAAATGGGTGTGATCCAGGTCCCGGTCACGATCGCCGGTTTTACGGGCCAGTTGGGCAATAGCGGTGCCTATGGGTCTGGGATCGCGCCAGTTTATTGAAATCAGCGTTTCAATCCAGGCTGCCGCTTCTTTGGCCGGTATCACTCGGTCTACGGACCCGTAAAGGAGCTCGCGAGCGCCCATGCGCGACAGCGCCCAGAAATGCTGGGGCCTGCTTTTTTTGGGCTTTATCTCCGCCAGCAGGGCGCGACCGCATTTAATCTTGTCTTTTGCCAGCAAATGTTCCATATTGGCTACAGCCATCCAGATCTCCAGTCGTTGCTGGGGCGGCACTTTTTTTCGAACACCTTTTCCGGGAAACAATACCGGTGTCAGATCCTGGAAGAATTGACGCTGCTGGCCGGGCTTCAGGCCGCCGGCCACCCGCCGCCACATGATCCACCATTCACTTTGTACCTGCAGATGATTGGGGTGACACATTCCCTGAATGTAGATCCGCCAAATTTTCTTCATCCGTATGGGATCCAGTGCGTCGGCGAATCCCGGACGCATGCAAAATCCCAAAAAATTCAGCCAACGGCTTTCAGATACCGAAGAACCGGTTCGAACGGTTTCAAGTTCAATGAGCTCGTCGGCCATGCGACGAATAAACGTCAGGGGCCATTGTTCCTTTGGTCTTTCCACCCGTTTGGAAATATCTCTGGCAAGAGATATCCGGAGTGTGTCGGAGGCCTCATCTGAAAACGCCTCCCGGACAAGTTCACGAACATCATCCACAATCGAAGATTCAAAGACTTCCTGATCCGCTACCGGAGCAGGCACGGAGACGGTGCGAAGTTGAAATTGAAGGTGCCAGCGGTGGGGGCTTATCAGACTCCGGCACCACAGGGCCAGAGCCCCCATCTCCGTATAGCTGGCCGCGATATGGATGGGAATACGGGTTTGAGCTCCTTTTTTCCCATACTGAATTATGGTTTGAACGGGCGGCAACGGGGTGAGCGAGTCGTCTATAGTGACAAGATCGCCGCATCGGTCGCCGCTTCGAAAACTGGAACTGTACATGTCAAAGGTAACCGGTCGGTTGGTCAGCACTTCAAATTGACGGTCTTTCAATTCAATGTCGGTCCCCTCTTCCAAACCGCGTTCCACAAGGCATATGGCCTGTTTTCCGTTCTTTTGGTTTTGGGCGTCCTCGGGATCTGCCACACCCAAATAAAACGCCCGGGGGCTTCCGCTGCCCACGCGAACCCCCTGTCCGATCTTGACCCGTCCGTAATACGCCGCGCCCATTGCAACGGATAGATCCGGATCCGGGTTATCCAAAACCTTGGGAAACGTATCATCCGGTTGCCCGAACCACTGTCGGATGGCGCCGCGAATCCGTTCCCGGATCACGGCCGGCTTTAACGATCCGCCGTTAAAGAGAATAATGTCCGGTTCAGGCCGATCCTTTTTTAAAAATACGGCCATGTCTGTGCTGTGCTGTTCCAAAAACCAGCACAGGTGTCGCGTGATGGCCGGTTCCTGTTCATAAGGCAGTCCAAATTCCGTTATGCCCTTGCGGTTTGCCTGTGCTTTTTCCTCGGAAGGATCCACAAGAGGAAAAAATCCGTTCAAAATGGTTTCGGTGACTTCCCTTTGCCCGAGAGTGGCCGTCAGTGTTCCGGCAATCAGTTGACCGCCTTCCCCCATGAGGGCGATTTTTTGGGAATCCGCTCTTCCGTCGAGAAGGGTTTCTTTGGCCTGTCGGCACTGGTGGCACAACGTTTTCCAGCGGTCGCCGCTCAAGGAATATTTGTTTTTAAAAAACTGCAACTCCAAGCGCCGTGCCAGTGCCAGATCCATGTTGTCCCCGCCCAGAATCAGATGATCGCCCACGGCAATACGCTCAAACCGAGGGCTGCCGTCCACTTCCCGTAAATAGATCAAGGTAAAGTCCGTGGTCCCGCCACCCACATCGCAAATCAGAATGAGATCGTTGGGTTCGACAAATCTGTTCCAATCATGTTCATGAATCATCAGCCAGCTGTAAAAGGCGGCCAATGGTTCTTCCAGCAGAATCACGTCACGCATACCGGCTAATCCCGCTGCTTCAAGGGTCATCTCACGAGCCACCTCATCAAAGGAAGCCGGTACGGTGATGATGACCATCTGATATTCCAGAAATGCCTCCTCATCGCTTTGTCTGCGATTCCAGGCACGGCGAATATGCCGTAAATAGGCGGCGGTTGCGTGAATGGGGGAAATCTTGCGAACCTCTTTGCCGGCACCCCAGGGCAGTATAGGAGCTTTCCGATCCGCATCGGCGTGACACAGCCAGCTTTTGGCTGACGACACCAGACGGGCGGGCACTTTGGCACCGTGATCCCTGGCATATGCTCCGGCAAAATTGTCGCCATGGCATCCCCAGTCATGGACAAGGCTCTGTTTGGAGATATCATAATCGCCGGGAATATAGAGAAAAGAGGGCAAGACCGGCAGCCGGGAAACCTCGCCCGGACCGGTCAGTTGGGAAACAGGAAACAGCCGGGTGCGCAACCGCCCGCTGCCCTCGGCATGTAAGTCCACATAGAATACCGCCGAATTGGTAGTTCCGAGATCGATGCCGATAATGTAACGTTGGTCGTTAAGATTCAAGAGCGTGTTTCTCCCGTACATTGAATTCGAGTTTCCACCGGCGGCCGTCCACCCTTGAAACACACCACAATTCCAGGACTCCCACCTCGGTCATTCGAATCTCCAGGGCAACCGGAATCACGCTGCCGTATTCACCATCCAGGGTGGTCTCGATCACGGCAATGGCTTGGATTTCACTTTCCCAGTCTTCAACCACCGTGCCCAATTCATGGTCATGGCGCATGGAGCTGAGAAAATCGAACGTGACGGGCTCACCCACCACCAGGGCAAACTCCTGGTTTTCAAGGGTTGCGTCGGTCCCTTCTTCCATGCCGAACGGCGCTACACACAGCGCCTTGATTGGGGTCGGCATCCCCGGAACCGCCGGCATGGAAGCGGCAATACCCACATAATAGGACTTGTTCAGACCGTATCGTATGCGAACGCCCCGGCCCCGTTTGGCCATCCCGTAATATACGGCACCTTTGGCAACCGCCAGGTCAAAGTCGCCCGATTCGATCTCCCGGATGGGCGCTTTATCCTCCGACACTTTCCATGAAAACATAACCTCCATGATTCGGCCGCGGACGTTTTGTGCTTTTAATACGCCGCCGTTGAACAGCACCGCCGTGGGCATGGCTTCACCGATGTTTTGTTGGAGAAACTTAGCCAGATGGTGAGTTACGGCAGGGTCGGATACATAGGTCAGACCCATCTCCTGGATGCCGGTTTTTTGCGGGGAAACCGGTGCGGCCGTGCGTTCGCAAATCGGAAAAAAGCCGTCCAGGATGATCTTTTCGACCGCATCGCGGGAAAGCTCGGTTTTAACGGTTCCGCCGATCAGGCTGCTGCCTCTGCCCAAAATCGTCACCGGATATTCCCGGGCATCGGGGTCGGACAGAAGGTTCTCTTTGGCGTTGCGGCAGCTGTGCCAAAGCCCCCGCATCTGCCACGTGTCCAGCCGGGTGCCTTTATCCGCCATTTGTCGAGAAATCGAATAGGCAAGCGCCAAATCCATGTTGTCGCCCCCCACCAGCAGATGCTCTCCCACCGCAATCCGTTCAAGGGCAAGTTCGCCCTGTTCTTCGGAAATTTTGATGAGGCTGAAATCGGTTGTCCCGCCGCCAACATCGCAAACCAGGACAAGATCGCCTTTGGTAAGCATCTCCCGCCACCGATCGGAGCTCCTTTCAATCCATGCATAAAAGGCGGCCTGCGGTTCTTCCAGCAGGGTGACATTGTTCAGCCCTGACATCTCGGCGGCTTTGACAGTCAGCTCGCGAGCCACCGCATCAAAGGAGGCCGGAACGGTCAACAAAATTTCCTGGTTTTCCATTTTCAGACGTTCGTCATCTGCAGCCATGCCGTGGTTCCAGGCATCCCGGATATGTCGGAGAATGGCTGCGGATGCTTGCACCGGTGATTTCTTAGATTTCTCATCATGACCTTCCCAGGGAAGTATGGGTTTATTCCGGTCGACCGTTGTATGGCAGAGCCAGGATTTTGTAGAAGCGATCAAACGGCTGGGCAGCTCAACGCCGCGAGTTTTGGCAAATTCGCCCACCGCCACCGCACCCCCCTTATACCAAGGTAAATCCATTGCAGTCTCGGAAACATCGTGTTCCCCCGGAATCAGTATAAAAGAGGGAAGCATTTGCCGCTTTTCGATCACGCCGGCATCAATGAGCTGGGGAATTTCAAACAAGCGTATGTTAAAGGACCGGCCTGTTTCCGAATCCGCCTCGGTGTAGGCCACAACGCTGTTGGTTGTCCCAAGATCGATTCCTATCACATAAACCGGATTTGGCATAAATTGTTTTCCATAGTCTAAAGGATTTCCACCTCCGCCGGAGCGATGATGCGTGCATCTTGCCCCCCGGATAGAGCGGGCAGTTCCAGCTTTCGGGAGCGCCAGCCTTTATGACGTAAAATACCTTTGAACGGCGGCTCACCCGTCACATTGCCGGTCAGTCTTATGGCGTCGGGATCGAACCCCGGTTCAATCCGAATCTCTTCTCCCTCGTTGCGGTCTATGACCGCCTCAAGAAACAGGCTTTTGTTCATGGCTTTTTTACAGTTCTCGTGGATGGCGCGAACCGCACCGCCGATCTGTGCGTCTTCATAATGATTGAGATCTTCCGAGAAAAAATCTACCAGACGTCCTTCCCGCTGAAGCACGGACAGCAGATGTAAAAACAGGCGCTGTTGACTGTACTGTTGAGCTTCCCGATCGGCAGCGGAAGCTGCCGGTGCCGGAACCTGTTTTTTCCGCACGGGTTTGCCGGATTTTTTGAAAGAATTTACAGCGATTCTCCGCAAACCGCCCCACAACAGGATGCCGAAAATCAGGAAAACGCTGACCCATATGCACGCGGCATAGATAAATACCTTGTGATGAATCAAAGAGATGGGATCAAGGAGCGCCGGTGAAAGGGTTTGGGGAGTTACAAGCAATGATATATCCCGGTAAATCCCCTGCAGTACCCAGTAAAACCCTGAAACCGTGGCCGCCAGTAATATGACGCCCAGCACTGAAATTAAAACAAAAGATCCGCGTGAATAGGATTTGATGAATTCCATTGCCCAAGCTCCTTTTTGCAGTTTTGTATAATTGCAAACTAAACATAATATGCATTATTTTCTAAAATGCAAGAGATTGTAGGCGGCATTGCCCGAAGAACCAGGCTTTGGTTATTCAAGAAGGGATTTTCTTTATTGAAATTTGGAGTTTGAGATTTATTTGGAATTTGGTGCTTGGGATTTGTGATTTTGGACACAAAATTCCAAGGCAGAGCCATAAGCCTCTGACTCCCGCAATACGGGACAGGCTTGGTCCAAAGGACTAGGTTTTTCAGGGCAAAACAAAGCAGGTTATATACTACCCAGTTGTCTCCCGATTTCCTTTACTCGCTTTACTATATTATTATCTGTCTCAAATTTTTGAAACATGTCAGGGGTAACCTTTTTAAAATTTTCAAATTCCTCGGGAGACATCCAACGTGCCGGAGCGCCATATTTGCAGGTGGTTCCAAATCCGCATATAAAACACGGGGGGGTCATGGTATTGTAGAAGAGTTTATCCAGTATTTCAAAATTAAAATAACTACACTGGTGTCCGGTTAAGATTTTCGAAAAATGATATAACATTTAGAATTAACACAGCATAT
>CAZIIV010000183.1:0-6070 GCA_964539365.1 uncultured Desulfobacteraceae bacterium
TTACGTAAAGGATCGAGCGATTTTTCAACATAAGTAATAGCGCGCTATTTCGTTGATTTAAAACTAACGAGAACGCCGCCGGGGGCCGAAAGATGCCGTTTATGGATGGACACAAGTTAGTTTCATAAGACGTCACTGGTACTGGGGGTCGGACCATGGTACCAACTCTAATAACAGCAAAACGAGCATAAAATATCCTCCCAAATCACCGTATTCAAAAATTGAAAAAATAGTCCCTTAGTTCCTCACACCCGACCAATACAGCCGCTTAATTTGCATTTCAGTGAACAGATAGATTCATCTATGGGCCTGAGAAATCTTATCATAATCCTGCTGAATATAACCACAAATAGAGGCTTGTCTAAGACAATAACATCTTGATATTATATTAAATATTTTTTTTATTCACAATTCGAGCTTTGACACCATCCATTGACAACAGCCTAATAAAGCGAATAAATCCAAATGGTTTTAGACTATAAGCTTATAGTTTGACATTGAGACTTAAAAGCGTTAAAATTTATTGTAACTTCAAACTTTTAGGAGATAACCGCACTTATGGTCAATTATACTGCAAAATATACAAAAATCAGTTCTGGTTACATGGGGCAGTTGGTCGAATGGCCGGAGGTCGTTACTGAAGGCAAAGACCTCGAAGAATGCCGGGCCATGCTCCGAGATGCACTACACGAAATGGTTGCTGCATACAAGCAGCTTGGAAACGAAATCCCTCTCGGAAATTCTAATTTCCTTCTGTCCACCTCACTGAATATTTAAATAAACTGCCTCATAAAACGCCCGCCATCACAAGTTAGCAGGGAATGAAGCCTTTGCTAAAGGCACGCTTAACACCAAACTATGCAGAAGGCCCAGCCGCCCGACCCAGCGAATCCAATGAATGGTGTTGTTATATGCTGTGGCATTATAGCCGCAATATTGAGAACCATAATTCCTTTTCAATACCTTTTATAAAGGAGCCTATCTTTTGATAACAAAAGGCAAGGCCACCAAAACAATACCTGTAATGATAAGAATAAATACATTCGAAATGAAATATGGGAATACTATTAGCCCTATTCCGCTAAAAAACGGAATGATGGCTTTTTGCTTTTTCCCATAAACAAAGAATCCAAGTCCTATAGATCCAAATATCACTCCCCACATTAATGTTGACGTATTCATTCAAATATTTTAGCCGCTTCCCCTGTAATATACTGCGTCATCATCTCTTTCATTGCACTCAAAGCAACAGCAGGTGGTGCTGATGAAATATCCGCCCGAGAGAATCCACTCGCGAGTAAGTGGATTAGTTTCGGATGAAATCATCTCTTTAACGAATTGCCGGCTTCCGGCTTGAAAATCGCTTTTCAATGGAGCAAGCATCTGATCAAGCTCTTCGCGAGTCAACGGATATTCAATATTGTCAAGTGTGTCCACGCCAACTATCCCTATAACGCGTTTTGGCATGAGTCGGGCAGCTTCAGCAATGACCGAGCCGCCCATGGAGTGACCTATCAGAATGACGCTGGGGCTGTTGGTCGCTTCTGTCACTGCCTGAACATCCTCTCCGAAAGCCTTCATGGTATATTTCGAACGTGTTGAACCTGAGTGGCCATGGCCAGCAAGGTCCAGCACGACAACGCGATGATTTTTAGAGAAATGTGACACCTGTGCACGCCAGTAGCGAGCATCGCAGCTCCAACCATGAACAAACACACAAGAGACGGTTCGCCAACGCCATATATCTCATAAGAAATAGGGGTACCATCTTTGGAAGGAACAACATGAGGCCATTGCTCTTGTGCCCTTACAGATCCAAAAGCCAAAAACATAACCACCAAACAGCTGAGAAAGCTTGTCGAATATCTTGCAACCGGTTTGCGGTAATTTCTTTTCTCTAAACCAACCGTCTTTGTTGCTGCACCTTTCATAATTTGTTTTCCTTAACTCCGAACGAAAAGTTCACCAGACATCAGGGGCTGCAGGCCCTTGCGGTCTGCTGGAACGAAATGTTAAGAAGTAGTTGATTGCCATTCAGACAACACATGAGAGACTTGAGCATGAACTTGTTCACGCGCTTGCCATCTCTCAAAACCAGTCAGGAGCAGTTCGTCGTAGTTTGTTTCTTGGTGGCGAACATGGGCAGCAACTGCGAGATAAACTGCTTCTTTATCCAACTCTTTGGCCGCTGCGCTGCGCCCGACGCGTTCGCTATACTTACGGCAAGCATGCTCTGCGATCACCTTCTCTCTTCCAATCGGACAATTCGGATACAATTCACGGACGCGAGCTGCAAAACTTGCTATGTATTCCTCATCAAGTTCGGCTCTGCGAATAGCTGCGCGAGCGCGCCTCAGTTTTCGTGTGCCTGCGTCCGCCCTGCACTCGTGCTCTGCCAACTCAATTGCTACATTCTCTACCAGCAAACCCTGCCTCTCGTAACGTTTGCGTGCTCTGCTCCATTTAAGGACGATTGCTGCAAGCTTCGAGTATTTTCGAGAACGGCGAGTGAGGGCAGCGTCGCCGGAAGGCAGGAAGACTAAATGGTCAAGGTCTGCACAGCTCAAACATGCAGCGCCCTTGTCATCCCCTTGTAGTAATATCCAGGCACCTTGACCGAGATTCTCACCGCATTCATCACATCTTGACTCTCGGCTTGAGATAAACACCTTGAGTTCAGTCTTTTGCTTTCTGTCGTGCTTAGTCATCTGGGATATTCCGTTTCTTGCTATATTTTTTATATAGATTGGCAGATAAAAGCAAAGGGGTGCATTACCAGTTTGTTAATAGCTTTCCAAGACTTTTTGGTTTTAGGTGTCAGTGTTCAGGTTTCAGGTCTGGCGATTCCTGACACCTGAAACCTGACACCCGATGGCGAGGTTTTCGCTCAAAAATAAATAAGTTAATGCATGAGAACCATTTTAACAAATCGGTAATGCTCCCAAGCAAAGAAGACAAATAGCTAAAAATTATCATCCTCATCATAATCGTCTTCATAATCTGGATATTGTTCTGGCGAATCTCCAACTCTTTTTGCAATTTTGGGATATCCCTTTGATGCAGATGCATCTTCAATTTTTAAAACACTTAATTCATGCCACCAATCATCCCCAAAATCAAAAAGGTAGTAGAATTTATCCTTTTCATATAAATCTGAATCCCGAATTTTCGTCTTTTCAGCGTTGTATCTTTTCTTGTGTGCGAAACCGGTAAGATCTTCCAAGTTCATCGGGTGTGTTATTTCAGGAAAGTCGTAGATTTTTCGCATACTTTTTATCGCTTTCCCCGTCAAAAAGAACGAATAAAGGTGTTCATCATACCTGTCAAATGCCCCAAAAATGGAAGCATGTAAATCAGCGAAGCTCTGATTCTCAAGAATTTCGATATTTCTATAGATCCTTTTGTTATAAAAAAGAGCTACTTTAATACAATAAACTTTCAATTTGATATCCTTCCAAATCCGAATTCTAATGGCGCGGATAACCAGCAGGCGGTTTGCTGTAGCGCAAACTAAGAATGATAAAGTTAAAGGCCCGAGTTTTTTCCCGTCTGGTTCATCCGCTGGCTCGCTTCAGCGATAAATATGCTTTCGGTGCCCAACTTTCACAACCCAAACCGTAAGTGCATCGTCTTGAATCGAATAGACAATACGGTACCGCCCCTGGCGCAGACGATATCTTTCCTGTCCGGTCAATTTTTCGCAACCAACCGGTCGCGGGTTTTCTGCGAGTGCCTTTATACGATTTAAGATTATTCTCAGATCCTTTTTGGGGATGGTATCAAAGTCTTTCTGAACCGATTTTTTGAAAAAAAGCTTATATTCGGCCATCTTTTTTCAGCCTCTTGACCATTTCATCATAACTGATCAGGGGTTCACCAGCCCTTTCATCAAAGGCCAAAAGGTCCTCAGCATCTTCGGCAAGAGCCTCTTTGACGGCTTCGTTGACAAGCTCAGATACGGATCGAGACGTTTCAACAGCTTTAAGACGTAACGCCTTATGTAAGTCAGGATCAAAGTAAATGGTGGCGCGTTTAGCCTGTGTTGCCATAATGTCACCTCCTGTTGTAGTTAAGACATTATAGCGTCATAACGTTTAGGTGTCAATATTTTTGTAGTAAGCGAACGCCCACCATCACGGGCGGGCAGGTATTTGAAGCAAGGACTGAACATACTCAAGCCGGCCCGAACAGCTCAACTCTTATGATCAACACCGCCCCCTGCCCGTCAGGTGTGCACGGTGTTGTTAGGTTTACCTCATAGTTGCACACCAACCTCTGCCCTCTGATCTCCGACTTCTGACTTCTGTACTCTGCCCGTGTTCTTCTTCTCTTAAGTGTATTTTTGACCCTAAAAATAACCGGTTAAGATCTTATCGAACGCAAGATTTGAACGTTTTCTCTATTATATCAAAATGTTCCTGTGGCAGACCCCAAATCATTGTTTTTAAACTGTCAAGAATGAAGACCTGACGCCTTTGTTTTTTTCAGCGCCTGGTTGGGGCACGAAAAATCCGCTTGACAATCTGTTTTTCATATGTACAATAAGATGTACAGGAGGTGCCAAAATGAAAGCTATTACCTATACAGCAGCAAGGCAAAACCTTGCGAAAACAATGGAAAAAGTTTGTAGGGACCGTGCCCCGGTGATTGTAACACGCAAATCATCCGATTCTGTGGTCATCATGTCTCTTGAGGACTTCGAAGCCCTTGAAGAAACAGCCTACCTCTTGCGATCCCCAAAAAACACAAGACGTTTGATAGAATCTATTGTCCAACTTGAAAATGGTAAAGGGACTGAAAAGGAGCTTATAGAGTGAAGCTCATTTTCTCTGACCACGCTTGGGATGACTATATCTATTGGCAAACAACTGATAAAAAAATTCTGCATCGTATCAATACCCTCATTAAAGAAACCAAGCGTAATCCTTTTGAGGGTATTGGAAAACCTGAACCGTTAAAACATGCTCTTTCGGGTTACTGGTCCAGGCGAATAACAGACGAGCATAGATTTGTTTATAAAGTTTCCGAAAATGCAATTCATATCGCCCAATTGCGATACCACTACTGATTCATTCTTTTAGCCCCAACTAGTATTATACGACCTAAATATTTTGGCAAACACGTCTTTAAAAGACGCATAAGACTCTAAACAGATTAAATTCTTATATCATTATTTTAATTTAAATTCAAAATGTTATATTTAAAACTCAAAAAGTGCTACAGTGTGTTATGCGTCAACGAAATGACGTATAACACTCAAAATAAAAAATGCATTTTTCTAATAAAAATTATAGGTGGACCGCAGGACTTTTTACACCCCTTCCGCCTCTGTTTAACACGCGCGTGTATATCATCGTTGTTCTAACATCTTTTATGGCCCAAAAGCTTCTGGATGCTTCGAATGTCATACCCGGCTTCCAGGAGATGGGTTGCAAACGAATGCCTGAGAGAATGAGTTGAACCTCTTTGTATAAAAACAGAATAGCGCTAAGTGCCTGTGTCTGGGTGGAAGCGGTTACGTTTCTGTTTACGGCAAGGTGCTTTAAAAATGCGTTGATCTCTTTTTCTCCCATATCCTTGGTATGCTTCTTTTGGTGAAAAAGGATATAGCGCCTTATCCATTGTACGTAACTTTGCTCGGTTCGAATACTATAATGCTTGGTTCTAATGGTTTCCCGTACTTGGTCCAAAAGCCGTGGCTTTCTGGTTTTGGAAAGATCATAATTCATATTTTAGCCGCCTGATGTTTTTAGAACGTTATCTGGTTTATGGGAATGATAGAGATAAAGGTAAAGGGAACTTAATTTATACTGCAAATGTACGCTTCGCTTTCAAAGAGGTATTTCAAGACCCGGTATGAGGGGTGCAAGACCCTATTGGCTTGTGAAATAGAAGAGATACGCCAAAAATGTTCAATCTGCTGGATCACATAGGGTTGTTTTAAAGATGAACGTCCAACATTGAACGTCGAATAATGATGTCGCTTCGCTCCTCAAATTATTTTAAATTTGCCACAGATTTGGATAATTTTATCCGCCACCTGCTCGGGCGTTAAGGGGTCGGTATCAAT
>CAZIIV010000184.1:0-6067 GCA_964539365.1 uncultured Desulfobacteraceae bacterium
TTCAGGTGCCAGCGCCTCTGTTCATCATTCCTGACACCTGACAC
This sequence comes from uncultured Desulfobacteraceae bacterium, assembly GCA_964539365.1. Classification (GTDB taxonomy): domain Bacteria; phylum Desulfobacterota; class Desulfobacteria; order Desulfobacterales; family UBA11574; genus S5133MH16. The sequence continues at coordinate 45 of CAZIIV010000184.1, forward strand.
CTGAAACCTTAGGATATGGAACAAAAATGGGATTAATCCGCCAAAGTTCGGTGGCGGATTAAAACTCCATCTGTATACACGGCGATTTTCACCAACCCCAGTATCTGCCCGTCCAGCTTCATCCGTTTGGCAGAGGGGCGGGCTTTTCCGGGTTAGCGGTTCTCAAGGCAGTGCTTGGACAGATGTTCATCAAACTCCACCGGATAGCAGCCGTCAAAACATGCCTTGCAAAAATTGTTTTCCGGGTGTTTGATTCCTGTTGATTGAAGAAGGCCCTCAAGGCTGAGGTAATACAGAGAGTCCAGGTTGAGAAAATCTCTAAGTTTTTCAACCGACATATTTGCTGCAATCAGCTCGCCCCTCGTGGAAAAATCGATACCATAATGACAGGGAAAGATATGGGGTGGGCCGCTCACGCGCATATGTATCCTGTTTACACCCAGTTCACGGAGCGCTTTGACTCTGGTTTTAACCGTTGTCCCTCTAATGATTGAATCTTCGATGATAATGATATCTTTTCCTCTGAGAAGTTGTCTTACAGGATTCAGCTTTATTCTGACTTCAAAATCTCGCATATTCTGGGTGGGCTGAATGAAGGTTCGGCCTACATAATGATTGCGAATCATGGCCATTTCAAAGGGAATCCCTGACGCTTCCGAATACCCCAACGCTGCATAAGTCCCCGAGTCGGGAAAGGGCATTACCAGGTCTGCATTCACCGGTGCTTCTAGAGCAAGGCGCCGACCATGGGCTTTTCGAGTTAAATAAACATTCTGCCCATAGATGGTGCTGTCCGGTCTTGCAAAGTAGATAAATTCAAAGATACAAAACGCCCGGGTTCCGGGCACCGGTATTTTGATGCTCCGGATTCCGTTTTTACCGATGATAACAATTTCTCCCGGGTCCAGCTCGCGGATGAATTCAGCATGGACAAGATCCAGCGCACAGGTTTCCGAGGCCAGAATGTAATGACCATTAAGCTTTCCAAGACATAACGGACGGAAACCGTATGGGTCTTTTATTCCGATGACTTCTCCTTTGCTGGTCATCATAATAAAAGAAAATGCGCCTTTAAGCCGCGATACGGTTTCAACCAGGGCGCCTTCGAAGCCTAACTTTAAGCTTTTGACGAAGTAATGGAGGAAAATTTCGGTGTCCATGGTCGTCTGAAAAATTGAACCGGTTTCCTCGAGTTCTTTTTTCAGATGGTGTGCATTGACAAGATTCCCGTTATGAGCAAGGGCATATGCTTTTTGGCGATGATGGATAACAAAGGGCTGGGCATTGGAAAGTATCGAGGTCCCTGTAGTGGAATAGCGCACATGTCCGATGGCGCTATCTCCTTCTAAATGTTCCAGATGGGTGATGTCAAAAACATCTGGCACAAGACCCATACCGTTATGACCGATGATGTTGTTGTCCCGGGCCACGGCAATTCCGCAACTCTCTTGTCCCCGGTGTTGAAGCGCATATAGGCCGAAATAGGTCAGTTTTGCGGCCTCAGGGTACCCATAAATGCCGAACAGGCCGCAGGACTCACGAGGGCTTTCAGAATAATCCATTTAATCATTATACTCCTGGATAGTCTTAACCGAAAGTGTTTTTTTTTTGAACGCAGAGATACCATTGCACATGGCCATTGCACCTGCGATGGTTGTGGCATAGGGAATATTGAATTTTATGGCTGCGCGTCTTATTTTGTATCCGTCCCGCCGGGTTTCGCCTCCGGAGCCGGTATTGATAACCATTTGAATATCTTTGTTTTTAATGGCATCAATCACATGGGGGCGCCCGAGAGAGACTTTGTTGATCATTGTATTGGATACCCCATGATCCTTAAAAAACGAGGAGGTGCCCCCCGTTGCCATGATCCTGAACCCCATCTTGCGAAATTGAGATGCAAACGCAAGTGCCGTTTTCTTGTCACGGTCTTTTACACTGATAAAAACCGTTCCTTTATCCGGAAGTTGCTGTCCGGCACCAAATTGTGCTTTGGCATATGCAGATCCGAAATCCGAATCGATTCCCATAACTTCACCGGTTGATTTCATCTCCGGTCCCAGAAGAGTGTCCACATCGGGAAAACGGTCGAAAGGCAAAACCGCCTCTTTAACGGAAACATGGGACGGGATGATTTCACTGACAAGGCCAAGGTTTTGAAGGGTATGGCCAAGCATCACCTTTGTGGCGAGTTTGGCCAGCGGTACGCCGGTCGCCTTACTGACAAACGGAATGGTCCTAGAAGCTCTGGGATTTACCTCCAGAACAAAAAGCCGGTCGTTTTTAATGGCATACTGTACATTCATCAACCCCACAACATCAAGTTCCGATGCCATGGCTTTTGTTGCATCAATGATCTCATCAAGCATGGAAGGAGTAATACTTTGAGGCGGCAGAACACAGGCCGAATCACCGGAATGAATTCCCGCCTCTTCAATATGTTCCATGATTCCGCCAATCACGGTTTTCTTGCCGTCTGAAATGGCATCCACATCCACTTCAATGGCATCATCTAAAAATTTGTCTATCAAAACCGGATGGCCCAAAGATTCAGCAATTGCGATCCGGGTAAAGTTTTCCAGATCCTGAGGGAAGTATACGATTTTCATGGCCCTGCCACCCAGTACATATGACGGGCGGACAATAACCGGATAACCGATTTTTTCGGCCACGGCCATGGCTTCTTCAACAGAGGAGGCGGTGCCGTTTGCGGGCTGAATCAGACCCAGCTTGTTCAGCATGGACTGAAAAAGTTTCCGATCTTCGGCTCTGTCAATACTTGACGGCTGGGTACCGAGAATGGGAACCCCGGCTTCATGAAGCGGCACGGAAAGATTCAAAGGAGTCTGGCCGCCAAATTGAACAATGACGCCCAGGGGTTTTTCCGTTTCTACGATATGCAGCACATCTTCTTTGGTCAGCGGTTCGAAGTAGAGTTTATCCGAAGTATCGTAATCCGTGCTTACGGTTTCGGGATTGCTGTTGACCATGATACTCTCAACCCCTTCTTCACGAAGGGCGAATGAGGCATGGACACAGCAGTAATCGAATTCGATCCCCTGGCCGATCCGGTTGGGTCCGCCGCCGAGAATTATCACCTTTTTTTTGTCAGAGATCCTGGCCTCATTTTCCGTTTCGTAGGTGGAATAGTAATACGGGGTGGCGGCTTTGAACTCGGCCGCGCACGTATCCACAAGCTTGTAAACCGGACGGATGCCAAGGGTCTTACGTGTACGGCTGATCTTGTCTTCCGTGGAATCGGTTAAATAGGCAATCTGCGTATCTGAAAACCCCCAGGATTTCGCTCTTTTTAAAAGCGATTCAGAAAAGTTGTTTTCCGTTGATTTAATGTGGTGTTCAAGATCCACGATCTGTTTTATTTGATACAAAAACCAGGGATCAATACCGGTTAATTCATAAATGGATTGAATGGGTATTCCTTTTAACAGGGCATAGCGCAGGTAAAAAATGCGCTGAGAATTTGGGGTGGCCAGATTCTGTTCGATTTGGGACGATGACAGTTTTTTAGCGTTATCCTTCATTTGATCCGGGATGTCCTTGCCATCGGCACCCAGTCCGGATCGACCGATTTCAAGGGACCTCAAACCTTTTTGCAGCGCCTCTTTAAATGTTCGGCCAATGGCCATGGTTTCCCCCACGGATTTCATGGCTGTCGTAAGATAGTCCGGTGTTTCGGGGAATTTTTCAAAGGTCCAGCGCGGTATTTTTACGACACAGTAATCCAGGGTCGGTTCGAAGGATGCCAAGGTTTCTCCGGTAATGTCGTTGGGAATTTCATCCAGTGTATATCCCACGGCCAGTTTGGCTGCAATCTTGGCAATGGGGAAACCCGTGGCTTTGGAAGCCAGGGCCGAACTGCGGGATACCCTGGGATTCATCTCAATTACGATCAATTCTCCGTTTTCGGGGTTCACGGCGAACTGGACGTTCGACCCGCCGGTATCAACGCCGATCTCTCGCATGATCGCAATTGATGCATCCCGCATGGCCTGGTATTCTTTATCTGAAAGGGTTTGAGCCGGCGCAACCGTAATACTGTCACCGGTGTGTATTCCCATGGGATCCACGTTTTCGATGGAACATATAATCACGACATTGTCATTTTTATCCCGCATGACCTCCAGTTCATATTCCTTCCAGGCCAGAACCGATTCTTCAAGCATTACCTGTCCGATAAGGCTTGCATCCAGTCCTGATTTTGCCAATTTTTCAAGGTCTTCGGGGTTGTAGGCTACACCGCCGCCGGTACCGCCCAGAGTAAAACTGGGACGGACAATGAGCGGAAATCCGATCCGGTCCGCAACGGCCCTGACCTCTTCCATATGGGTTGCAAATCCGCTTTTGGGTATACGAAGTCCTATATTTTCCATGGCATTACGGAACAGCTGCCTGCTTTCAGCCTTTTGAATCGATTGGATTGATGCACCGATCATTTCGACGCCGAATTTATCGAGCACGCCCATGTCTGCAACTTTTATGGCGGTATTAAGCCCTGTCTGACCCCCCAAAGTGGGAAGCAGAGCACAGGGACGTTCTTTTTCGATGATTTTTGCAACCATCAGAGGAACAACCGGTTCGATATAGGTTCGATGGGCTGTTTCAGGGTCGGTCATAATGGTCGCGGGATTACTGTTGACAAGGACGACTTCGTAGCCTTCTTCTTTTAACGCCTTACACGCCTGGGTCCCCGAGTAGTCAAACTCGCATGCCTGGCTGATGATAATGGGTCCGGCGCCGATGATGAGAATTTTGTGTATGTCAGTGCGTTTAGGCATTGCTTTTTTGCATCATGTGTTTAAATTCGTCAAAGAGATATTTTGCATCATGAGGTCCGGGTGAGGCTTCCGGATGATACTGGGCGGTAAGGATCGGCAATTCTTTGTGTCTGAACCCTTCCAGTGTATTGTCATTCAAGTTGATGTGAGTGATCTCAATATTTTTTCCCTCGAGGCTATGGGTGTCCACCGCAAATCCGTGATTTTGAGATGTGATTTCGATTTTTCCTGTTAACAGGTTTTTGACCGGCTGATTGGCGCCCCGGTGGCCGAATTTCAATTTAAAAGTTTTTCCTCCAAGGGCAAGCCCTAAGAGTTGATGGCCCAGGCAGATGCCGAACATGGGAACAACCCCCAGCAGCGACCGGATGGTTTCTATGGCATAGGTTACCGGCTCCGGATCACCGGGTCCGTTTGAAAGAAGGATTCCGTCAGGTTCCATGGTTTTAACCGTAGAAGCTTGTGTCCGAGCAGGGACCACTACGACTTCAACCCCTTGGGATTCCAGGCATCTTAATATATTATATTTTATTCCGAAATCAAAGGCCACCACAGAAAATTTTTCACCTTTGCATTTCCAGATGTCTTTATTTAAACCGGTTGTTGCCGGGTCGAAAAGGACCGGCTTTCCGTTGGTCCAGTAATAAGGCGTTTGGGTTGTTACTGTTTTGGTAAGATCCTGCCCCTTCATGCTCGGGATTTTCCGTGCCCGTTTAACACAAGATAACGGGTCAAGATCATCTGTGGAAATGAATGCACGCATGGCTCCTGCCCTGCGAATATGTCTTGTCAGCGCGCGGGTGTCGAACTGTTCTATACCCAGCACCCTTTGTGCTTTAAGATAATCGGCCAGGGAGGAAGTCGATCTATAATTGCTGGGGAAACTTTGGTATTCCTTTACCAGAAAGGCTGCCACCTGAATTCGGCCGGATTCCACATCTTCGGGATTGACGCCGTAGTTGCCTATCAAAGGATAGGTCATGGTTACCATCTGGCCGTTATAAGAGGGATCGGTGAGAATCTCCTGGTATCCGGTCATGCTGGTATTGAACACCACTTCACCCCCGATTTCACCGGGGCCGGTAAAACTCTTACAGGTAAAGGTCCGTCCATCTTCCAGGGCTAAAAGTGCTTTCATACGAATAGGTTCAGGCAGATATGTCGAACATGCAAGGGTGCATTACCAGTTTGTTAATTGCTATCCAAGACTTTTTGGTGTCAGGTGTC
>CAZIIV010000185.1:0-6022 GCA_964539365.1 uncultured Desulfobacteraceae bacterium
CAATATTCCATCATTCCAATATTCCATGTCCGAGTTAAAAATATAAGTCTAAAAATCACCTTTATTCTCAATTAATCGTAGAATCTCCAATATGTTATGTTTTAATCCCTAAATTATCGAACATGGCGTCGGCAAATCCCATAAGCCAATTGCGCTGTTTTTCGGTTGCATACCCCATACAGCTGCATCGCATTCTGTTCTTGGTGCGTACAAGCAACTCAAAGGTCACAAGGTTTGATTCAAGATCAACGGCAACATAAAATGGCTGACACTCTGTATGTTCTTTCTGAACCGAAGTGAGAATGTTGGGGTCGAGCTGAAGCCAGTAAACGCCGTCCACATTTGAGGAACTAAAATTCTCATCCATGAATGCCTTGATCATTTCGTAATCCCCGGGTCTGAGCTCATCAATAACATATTGTTTCATAATAATTGAACGCCTGGGAATTTCCATCCTGCTATCCGCAGGAAAATTAAAAAGATTTCATTGGCTGCTGACAAATACCGCCTCACAATTTTATCTGAATTATCACAGTTTGTTTTGTCGTGCAAGTTGTATGTTAGCCGGCATTCCTGTGGGTAAATAAATTCAAATAACAATGACCGAAATTCAAAATCCCAAACAAAAAAACAATCGCTCACGCGGCGAAAGCGCCTGCGCTGCGCGTTGAACCGGTTTGGAATTTGGTGCTTGGAGTTTGTGATTTTAGTGAAGTATCCAGGGCAAATGCATGTGATTCTGCTTCAGCGTAGCGATGCTGTGTTTCCCTTGGAAACCGGCTGAAACTTGCTTGTCAAAACAGGCAGCGCTATGATATTGGAACCCCCTATGATTTCAATTAATACTTATCTAATCGCCTATGTTTGTATCTATCTGATTAGTTTTGCAGTGAATATGGTTATTGAGGGAATAAACCTCGCGTATCTCAAGAAGTTTGGGCAAAAGGTGCCTGTGGCTTTTGACGGAATAATTGATGAAAAAGAATTGCAGAAAATCAGCCGGTATACTGAGGACAAAATTCGTTTTAAGCTCTTTCAAACCGGCATCAGTAAAATTATTTTTCTTTATATCATCCTTTCCGGAATCCTTCCATGGCTGGCCCAATCTCTTGTCCGGATGAATTTTTTAATCGCCGGCCTTATCTTTTTTGCAGTTATCGGCCTGGCAGAAGTTTTGATGGGACTTCCCTTTGATTATTATCACAGTTTTGTTCTTGAAGAAACATACGGCTTTAATACAAAAACGCTGAAAATCTGGCTCTCTGATCTGGCAAAGTCCATGGTGGTTTTAATCATTTTAGGAACTTTTCTTCTTTCTGCGCTTCTTTTGATGGTAACCCATGCCGGACCGAGTTGGTGGATCTGGGCATGGATGATTTTTTCGGTATTCCAATTGTTGATGACCATACTTTATCCAACGGTCATCGCACCGCTTTTTAACAGGTTCACACGGCTTGAAGATTCCGAGCTTAAAGACAGGATTGAACGACTGGCTAAAACACAAGGGCTTACTATTCAGGGAATATACCAGATGGACGCAAGCAAAAGAACCAGACATACCAATGCATATTTTTCAGGAATGGGAAAAGCCAAGCGGATTGTGCTGTTCGATTCTCTGATCCGGTCACACACTGAGGATGAAATTCTGGCAATTTTAGCCCATGAAATCGGACACCTGAAAAAAAATCATATTAAAAAACAATTTATTCTTGTCAGCTTTGTATCCCTGTTTCTTTTTTTCCTGGCATCAAAGCTGTTAACCTGCGAGCTGATGTATCATAGTTTTGGTTTTTCAAATATGCCGTGCTACGTGGGTCTGTTTTTGGTGGGCGTCCTGTGGGAACCGGTAAACTTTTTCATATCCCCCATCGGGATGGCAATTTCCAGAAAATTTGAAAGACAAGCGGATTTTTACTCGCTTGGAATTTTAAAGACCGCAAAACCACTTTCAACGGCGCTAAAGAAAATGGCAAAAGAAAATCTTTCCAACCTCGCCCCTCATCCGCTTTATGTCTGTTTCAACTATTCCCATCCTCCGTTGCTCAAAAGAATTGAGTATCTTGAAGCCCATGAACCCTAAATTCCGGGCTGCTGACTTAGTATAAATTCGGATTCGACATATTTTAATGAAGAATCTACGCCTTGAAGGCACATAAAAGATGAACGTCGAACATCGAACATCGAACGTTGAACATCGAATAATGTATTCTACCATTTATAATAAAGACAAAGCCAAGCGCCTTCCACATTCGACGTTCGACGTTGAACGTTCGATGTTCGATGTTCAAATTATTTCATCTGAAATTATGACTAAACGTTCATATTACGCTGAAATTATGTATACAGGTCAGGAGTTCTGAAATTACAGTCCTTTCCGGCAACCTGTACCTTTTTAACCGGCCTCCAGCTCAATCAGTTTCCGTTTCAGGGCTGGCTCCTGACACCTGAAACCTGACACCAAATAGCCATAGCCATCTCGGCAACCGACAGCCTTGATTTACACCCTCTCCAGTGCAATCAATCTTTTTTTCATGTCTGACCCTCCGCCAAACCGGCCGAAAGAACCGTCGCTTCGAATCACTCTGTGGCAGGGTATCAGGATAGGAAAAGGGTTATTTGCTAAGGTTGTACCCACAAATCTATAGGAACGAGCACGGCCGACGGCCACCGCGATATCTTTATACGATCTCAATTCACTGTATGGAATATCGGCAGTACATGCAAGAACGGATTTCTGAAGTTTTGTTAGGCCGCCCGTTTCCAACCATATCCAGGGGGGGGATATGGCCTTTCCTTTGAAATAATCAATTATGGATTCTTTTACCTTAAAGGCGTTATCATGAGAACCGGTCTGCTCCCGGCCAAAAGTTTCAACGGCGTTAACCAGACCCTTTTTGTCCTGGGTGGGAAGTAAAATTTTAATGACCGCAAACGGCGTTACCCGGTATATCACGGCCATATGCCCCAGAGGTGTTATAAAAATCAAATAGCCGGTCATTGTTTAATTTTTTTAAAAAAAGGATAATAATTTATGGCGGAAATCATTTGGCGGGCATCGTTCCCCGGTCCTTGTGAACAAAAAGGACCAGGGAACATGGAGTTTAGCCTTGATTATATCTCTTCCACTGTAATTGCGCCAGCTTCGCAAACTTCGATACAACTTTCACAACCCAAACACTCGTCAGCATTTACCGGTACGGATTTATCATCCTGCATTTCAAATACCTCAACAGGGCAAACATCCACACATTCCTCACAACCTTCACATTTTTCTTCGTCAACAGTGGGAATAAAAGCCATTTTGAAAGCCTCCTTTCACTATAAAATTAAGTCACGGTATAAAAATAGACCGTATTTCCGTTATCGGGCAAAGTGCATATACCAATTGATGAATGGAGTCAAGCATTCTTGTGTTTTTTTTTATGCCATGACAAGGATCATTTTTTGCAAAATATACAAAGGGTAAGCATTTAATTCATTAAAACAAATTCATTTCAACTCAACTAAATTCCATTGAAATTATTATCAAATTATCTTAAAGATCTGCATTTAAAAAATTCGTAAAAAAACAGACCACGCCTGACACTGGATTTGCCATGACAAAAATTATTAATCTTCAAACATATCGAAATATTGCACTGGAAAAAAGAATATTTGGTCCCTGGAAAAAACGCTTTGGAGAAACTTATGGATTGAAAACTCGCCTTTCAGATCTTTCAGGCAAAGTGCTGTATTACCTGGCACAGCCGGGTGAACCAAGTTCCCTTGCGTATTATGAATTAATTATGGGCGTCCTTGATTTTGGATCGGCGTCCAATTTTCACTGTTTAAGCAACGAAAATAAAATGGCCGTTGTTGATATCCACCTGTTTTTGGCAGACCAGGTACGCTTTGAAATGATGTGGCGATTGAACTGGGTCAAAGCCTTTGAAGCGAGAAAATTCGGTTTAATTGAACTGGTTCAAGATTTTAAACGCATAAAGACAACATGCAAAGAAAATCCGCCGGAATTGGCGGAATCAAATCCTGACTATCCTGCGTACACAAAACTCACACATGGAGATAAAGAGGTCTTTATACGCCGGATGCTTCAAAAAGCACTTGAGGCCTTCACAGAGAGAATATAAAAAGAGAAGGCCCCGGGTGTGAATCACGGCTGTTGGCAATATGAAAATTCATGTTCGTCTGCGTTACGTATTTAGCTTTGGGGAAAAGGTGTCAGGTGTCAGGGTCGAGAAACTTGAAGATCTGAAACCTGAACACTGACACCTGACACCTGACACCTGAAACCTTACATCTGTCAATGGACAAGGAGCGTTTACCAGCGGCCTTGATTTACACCCGTCTCCATGCTAGCGTATTTGGATGACCGGCAGTACAGAACAAATAAAAAACTCATAAAAAAATGAACGATGCCGTCTGATATTCTCCACAATCTCCTGGTCTTTTGAATGATCCGGTGTATCGCTGACAAATTTGAACAGAAAACAATTTGTATCGAACTTCCCGCACGCCTGAGCAACTGACGCACCTTCCATGTCAATCAAATCTGCGGTCATGGAAATCTTTTTGCGTTCATCAGGGTCAAGAACCGCCATGTCACTGGTGGAAAGCCTGGCGGTTTGAAACCCGTTTAAAATATCAGGATGATGGATGTACGGTCTTTTTGTTGTTAAATCATGTCTGTCATCTTCAACAATTTCAGTTATATGATAAATTTCTCCCAGAGCATGTGAAAAATCCGTGGCGCCCGCCGCGCCGAGATTGCAAACCCGGGCCGGGTGAAACGTATGACATAAATAACCCGTGGCCATGGCCGCGTTTGCTTTGCCGATACCCGATATAATCAAAAAAATGTTGTCATTTTGAAATACGGTAAAAGGTTTTTTTCGGCTCCGGGTTAAAGACATACCCAGAACAAAGGGTTTGGCCTCAAGCATGGTGGCCATGACGATTGCCGTTACAGTATGCTTTTCCACCGGGCCATCTCCTCAAGGGTCTGTACGGCTTTTCTCCCCGTATCTCCCAGGGACAGGGTAAAATTGTTGACATACAGATCGATATGTCCGTCAATAACCTGATCATCCAGTTCCTGTGCATGCAATTTTACAAATTCTCTGGATGCATTTTTGTTCTGCAACGCGTATTGAATCGAACTTCGAAGAACGGATTCAATGTCATCTTTCAGGTCAATAGCCGGGGGATCTTTCCTCACCGCAATGCACCCCAAGGGGATGGGAAGTCCTGTTTTACCTTCCCACCATTCACCCAGATCGATGATTTGAACACAACCATATTCCGGAAATATGAATCGGCCTTCATGTATAATCAGTCCGGCATCGTATCTTCCGATCCGGACTCCTTCAAGGATATTATCAAACCGGGTTATTTCGACATTACGTATTTCAGGATTCCATAACTTCAAGAGAAGATATGCGGTTGTGTATTCCCCCGGGACGGCAACTTTTGCTTCAGACAATAAAAGGTCGGAAGATCTTCCCACAAGAAGAGGTCCGCAACCATATCCGAGTGCAGAGCCGGAATCAAGGATTTTATAGGTTTGTTTTAACTTAAAATAAGCATAAAATGAAAGCTTCGAAATATGAAATGTTTTAAAAAATGCCTTTTTATTCAGTGACTCCACATCATGCATGTGGGGAATAAAACGTAAATTGACCGTATCGATGCAGTGGTGAAGCAGGGCATGAAACATGAAGGTGTCGTTAGGACAGGTTGAAAAAGCAAGATCGAGTGTTGTCATGAACAGTCTTTCGGGCGGATTATAATTATTGTAATAGAAAGTAGTTGTAACTAACTGGAGTAACTTCTCAACAAACTGTATAGCCTGCTGGTGATAAAATGTAATCTGTCTGGCTGTTTGAGCAGGTAGTGAGCTTTAAGAAAAAAACAGCGAATTAGATTATTCGTTTTTTTGACATATGATGGTACGGTTAACCAATTAATATTAAAGGATTGGCACCTGTTTTTTCTTTAGGCTCACTTAACTGCGAGTTCCAGACAG
>CAZIIV010000186.1:0-5949 GCA_964539365.1 uncultured Desulfobacteraceae bacterium
GGTGCTTGGATTTTGGGATTTTAGACATAAAACTCCAAGGCAGAGCCGGAAACCCTGGCCTTGGCCCAGAGGACCAGGTTTTCCAATATAAAATAAAGGTGCTATCATGACAATTAAATCCACCTATGACCTTTCGGCCCTCAAGGAAAAAATCGAGAAAGAGAAATCCCAACTCTCCCAAATAACACAGGTGATTGTCTACCAGGGGACCTGTGGCTTCGCCTCCGGCGCACAGGGGGTATTGGAAGCGCTCAAAAAAGAATTACACTCAAAAAATCTCACGGATGTCGCGGTAATGGAGCATTCTTGTATGGGGTGCTGCTATCTCGAACCTTATATGAGCGTCACGGACCCGGAGGGCACCTACACCCTCTATGGATACCTCACCCTTGAAAAGGTGAAACAGATTGTGGAAACTCATCTGACGGGAGGGAAAGGAGTTCGGGAATACATGGTGGATATGAATACGCCCTTCTTCAGCCGCCAGGAAAAAAGGATCACGGAATTACTTGGAAAAATCAATCCCTTCAAAATTGAAGACTACATTTTTTATCATGGGTATCAGGGACTTTACAAGGCTTTGGAGATGAAACAGACGGACGTGATAGAAGAAGTCAAACGTTCGGGATTGAGAGGAAGAGGCGGTGCCGGTTTTCCCACAGGTATAAAATGGAATTTTGCATACAGCACGGAATCCGATCAAAAATACATGGTCTGTAATGCGGATGAGGGGGACCCGGGCGCCTACATGAACAGGGCCGAACTGGAGGGAAATCCCCATGCGGTATTAGAAGGGATGGCCATCGGAGGATACGCCATTGGCGCAAACAAAGGTTACATTTACGTGAGAGCCGAGTATCCCCTGGCCATAGAAATACTCAATGCGGCCATTACCCAGGCCAGAGCATACGGGCTCCTGGGAAAAGGAATTCTGGGAACCTCTTTTGATTTTGACATCGAATTGTTCCTGGGGTCCGGGGCTTTTGTCTGCGGTGAGGAGACCGCCCTTCTGGCATCTTTGGAACAAAAAAGAGGCAATCCCAGGCCCAGGCCTCCATTTCCGGCCACCCAGGGACTTTTTGGCAAGCCCACAGTCATCAACAACGTGGGGACGCTGTGCAACCTGCCGCTGATTATGTGCAAAGGCGCCCAGTGGTGGGGTTCCATTGGCTCCGAATCCACAAAAGGAACCAAGGTTTTCTCCCTGACCGGCCAAATTGTTCGGAGCGGCCTGATCGAAGTTCCCATGGGAATTTCATTGGGCGAAGTGGTATTCGACCTGGGAGGCGGGATACCCGGCGGCAAAAAATTCAAGGCCGTACAGCTCGGCGGTCCCTCCGGAGGATGCGTCCCCGCCGAACATCTGAACATTCCCATCGATTACGAATCCCTCCAGGACATCGGCTGCATCATGGGATCCGGGGCCATGGTGGTTCTGGATGAAGACGCCTGTATGGTGGATACGGCAAGATTCTTTCTGGAATTTGATGCAGACGAGTCTTGCGGACAGTGCCTCCCTTGCCGGCGGGGCCTTCCCCTAATGATCCATATCCTGGAAAAAATCACAGAAGGAAACGGCGAAATCAAAGATTTAGAGACCCTGAAAGACATCGCAACCTGTATGCAAAAGACCTCTCTTTGCGCTCTGGGCCAAACTGCAGCCAGCCCCACGCTCAGCACAATTCGCCATTTCAGGGATGAATATGAAGCCCATATTATTGAAAAAAGATGCCCGGCCGGGGTATGTGCCGCTCTGTTCAAGACCAAATGCCGGAATGCCTGCCCCATACACCAGGATATCCCTGCCTATATGGAACTTGCGAGACAAGGCAAGCTTGAGGAAGCCTACAAGGTCATCAAACAAACCAACCCTTTGCCTTTGGTTCTGGGAAGAGTCTGCCACCATCCCTGCGAAAGAAAATGTGACCGGGGAAAACTTGATGAGCCTTTGGCCATTCGCGAGATCAAGAGATGGGTCGCAGACTACGCCTATGAAAACAACATTGAGTACCTTCCGCCCAGGCGAGCACAAAGAAAAGAAAAAATAGCCATTGCGGGTTCGGGTCCCGCAGGACTTGCGGCCGCTTATGATCTCAGTATACAAGGCTTCGGGGTTACCATCTTTGAAGCTCTTTCGGTTGCGGGAGGCATGCTCGCGGTGGGAATCCCGGAATACCGGTTGCCCAAAAAATTTCTTGAACATGATATCGAACAAATAAAGAAAATGGGCGTTGAAATCAGGTTAAACACCCCAATCCAAAACATCGATGATCTATTTGCCGACAACTACAAAGCCATATTCCTGGCCATGGGCGCTCATGGAGAGCGAAGCATGAACATCCCGGGAGAAGAACTTAAAGGGGTGTTCCGGGGCACGGAATTTCTGAAAGATCTCAACTCCGGCCAACGCATTGATCTCGGTAAAAAGGTCATCGTGGTGGGCGGAGGCAACAGCGCGGTGGATTGTGCACGTGTGGCCAGACGCATGGGATCGGAGGTGACGATTCTCTATCGCAGAGAAAAGCACGATATGCCGGCCATCCCGGAAGATATCGAGGCGGCCGAGAAGGAAGGGGTGAACATAGACTGTCTCAGTGTTCCTGTTGAAATTATCGGAAACGGCCATGTGGAAAAAATCAGATGCAGACGCATGGCGCTTGCGGAATTCGACGCCACCTGCAGGAGGATCCCTTGCGATCTTAAGGATTCGGAATACATCATTGAAGCGGACAGCCTCATCGAATCCATCGGACAATTTCCGGAAACCGAATTTTTAAGTGTTCGAACCTCTCGAGGCGGAAAGCTTGACGTGAATTCCCTGAGTTTGGCCACGGACAGGGAAGGAGTTTTTGGCGGCGGGGATGCCGTTACCGGACCGCTCACCGTTGTGGACGCCATGGCCCACGGTCAACGAGCGGCCTGCTCCATCAGACGGTATCTGGATGGGGAATCGCTGGACACGGTTCCCGCGAGGGCTGATCCGGAAAAATACCATATTCCCTTCGCACCCGGGGAAGAAGAATATGAAGAAAAACCCAGAGTACGGTTAAAAGAAGCAGACCTGAAGGTGAGGACCAGCACGTTTGAGGAAACCCTCAAGACTTACTCAAAAGAAGAAGCCATGCAAGAAGCGGGACGATGTCTCCGCTGTGATGCAGGGAGGTAACTGAGATGGTTAATATCACTATCAACGGCAAGGATTTTGAAGCTGCGGAAGGTTCCAATCTGCTGGAGGTCTGTAAAGATAAGGGGATACATATACCGCATTTGTGTCACAAAAAGGGCCTGAGCCCTGTCGGGGTGTGCCGTCTTTGTCTGGTGAAAGTTTCGGGAATGCGGGGTCTGGTTCCGGCCTGCAGCACAACCGTCACAAAAGCAATGCAGGTTATTACGCACGACGAGGAGATCAACGCACTCCGGCGGTTGAACCTGGAAATGCTGTTATCCGAACATGAACACAACTGTCTTGTCTGTGAAAGCAACGGGAAGTGCGAACTTCAGGATTTGATTTACGAGTTCGGGATCGACCAGGTACGTTTCCCCATCAACAAAGAAATAAAGCCGTTGGATGATTCGAGTGAGGTTATTGTCAGGGACCCGAACAAATGCATCCTGTGTGGAAGATGTGTTCGTGCCTGTCGGGAAATTGCCTGCAAGAATATTTTGGGATTTACCGATCGCGGTCCGGCCCTATCTCTGGGCGCCGGGCTCAACGAGCCTCTGGGCCTTACGGAGTGCGCTTCCTGCGGGGCGTGTTTGCAGGCCTGTCCCACCGGGGCACTCACTGAAAAGCATGCCCGCTTTCAGGGGAGAAACTGGGAATTCAATAAGGTGAGAACCACCTGCCCCCACTGCGGCGGAGGGTGTCAGATGGAGCTGTGGACCAGGGACAAAAAGGTGGTCAAGGTTTATGGCGTGGAGGCTGAGAACACCGAAAATAAAGGAAACCTTTGCGTCAAGGGAAGATTCGGTATGGATTTCGTCCAAAGTCCGGAGCGTCTGAAAAAACCGCTGATCAAGAAAAACGGTAAATTTGAAGAAGCGGAATGGGACGACGCATTGAATCTCGCGGCAGACAAATTTCAGGAAATAAAAAACGCACACGGCCCCGATTCCCTGGCAGGGATTGCCTCTTCAAAATCCACCAATGAGGAATGTTACCTGTTCCAAAAATTCATACGCACCTGTTTTGGCACGAACAATATTGATTTTTGTACCCGGCTCTGTCATACGCCCAGTGCAGTGGCCCTCACACGGGCGTTCGGCGGCGGGGCCATGACAAATTCAATGAGCCTGGTCGAGCACGCCGATGTTCTGCTGGTTGCCGGTCTGAACCTTTCTGAAATGTACCCGGTTTTCGCCAGCGCCATGAAAAAACGGGTCGTTTCCGGTGATCTCAAGCTCATTATCGTTGATCCGAGAAGAACCGAAACCGCGGAATATGCAGACGTCTGGCTCCGTCCCCGCGCGGGTACGGACATTGCCTGGATAAACGGCATGCTCCATGTGATACTCCATGAAGGTCTCTACGATGGTGAATTTATAGAGAACAGAACCCAGGGGTTCGAGGAGTTAAAAGAAATAATCTCTAAATATACCCCGGCCAGGGTGGAAGAAATTTCAGGAATTCCCGAGGTTAAAATCAAAGAAGCGGCACGGCTCTACGGAAACGCCCGCAGGGGGTCCATCCTCTATGGTATGGGGATAACCCAGCACATACACGGGACGGATAATGTCGGGGGACTGTGCAATCTGGCGCTTTACACCGGTAACATCGGAAAACCGGGAACCGGCCTCAACACCATCGCAAAGCAAAACAACGGCCAGGGTGCCGGCGACATGGGGTGTCTGCCCCCGATCTACCCCGGCGGTCAACCGGTCTCCAACCCCGCGGTTCAGGAAAAATTTGAGAAGGCATGGGGAGTAACTCTCTCGCCCAAACCGGGAATTACCGAAGCAACCATGATCCTTGACGAAAATGCAATCAAAGGGCTTTACGTGATGGGCGGAAACCCCATGCGGAGCGGCCCGAATATTTCCCGAATTCAAAATGTGCTGGAACATATGGATTTTATCCTGGTTCAGGATATGTTTTTGACCGAAACCGCCAAGATGGCCCATGTGGTTCTCCCGGCCTGTTCTTTTGCCGAAAAAGACGGAACGTTTACCAATACGGCCCGTTTCATCCAAAGAGTGCGTAAGGCTTTCGACCCTGTAGAAGAGAGCAAACCCGATTGGAAGATTATCTGTGATCTGAGCCAAAAAATGGGTTACCCCATGTCCTACCCTCACCCCAAGGATATCATGGATGAAATCGCTTCACTGACGCCGCCTTACGCAGGGGTTTCGTATCATCGGTTAGAAAAAGGAGGCCTTCGCTGGCCGTGTCCTCAAAAAGATCACCCCGGAACCGGTTATCTTTGGGCTGAAACCTTCAACACCCCAAGCGGGAAAGGCATGTTTTGTCCGGCAGATTACCAGCCCCCCGCCGAACCGCCGGACAAAGAGTATCCTTTCATTTTAACAACCGGGAAAGATCTTTATCATCTGCATACGGGTTCCTATACGCGTAATTCTGTAGCGCTTTTCAATCTGTCCCCCGAAGATGTGCTGGAAATCCACCCGACAGACGCAGAACGACTCAAGGTAAAGAATGGTGAGAAAATTCATGTCAGTTCTCGAAGAGGGTCCATGAAGATTCATACCCAAGTGACAGACCGGGTCCCGCAGGGAACGGTTTTCACCACCCTTCATTCCGACGAGACAGCGGTCAACGCGCTGACCATCGATGCTCTCGACCCCATGGCCAAGACCCCGGAACTCAAACTATGTGCAGTAAGGTTAGAGAAAGCAGTATAACATTCAAAAGATGAACGTCCAACATCGAACATATTAAAAGATGAACGTCCAACATCGAACATATTAAAAGATGAACGTCCAACATCGAAC
>CAZIIV010000187.1:0-5916 GCA_964539365.1 uncultured Desulfobacteraceae bacterium
AACAAGTTCCGCCATCTGATAGGATTTCAGATCACGGAAGCCGCCATGGGGCGGGATGACTTGTGGGATCTTTTTTGTCGGTTATTTATTTCACTCTGTTTTTCCTCTAAGTCCTTTATGTATGAGATCTTTCTAAATAATCCCAAAATAATTTTGTAATAGCATTCAAACCCATTACAATACCTAACGGTTTAATATAGATCTGAACGAATGGTTTGAAAAATAGGTTAAGGCTCTGGAACAGTTGACTTAGAGCAGTTCCAAGAGTTCAACGCCTTGGGGTACAGCACTCTTATCTACGACCACATCATAGTCTGAAAAAGCTCTAGATGGTTTAGATTCGTCCTTTTTATCGACTCTTACCAGATCAAAAAGCTTGTGTGCCGGTGCATTTCCCAATTCACTGTCGTGCCTAAAAACAATCAATTTTTGTGCAGCCATTTCACCTCTGGCTGCGGAACGGTCATGATCGAACATGTTCTTCAGTGCATTCCAAAACAACTCCAGATCTTCCTCTGAAAATCCGGTTTGTTCAGCGAGCGGTGCTGAGATAAAGCCATGTACGCGGAAAAGACCATAGGGCACATATGCTTTTCTTCCCATGGTACGATTATCGCCATCTTGAGCATCAGATTCTCTTTTTGTTTCTACCGCCATACGAGTAATACTGGCATCGAGCGGTACCACCGGATCTATACTTTGAGAAAAGGCTAATTGTACGGGTCCACGAACCTGTCCACAATTATTCTCTTTTGCAGCCATTACTGCACCAAATGTTCGGACATCAAAAAAGTTCTGGCACATCCACTTTCTGGCTTTGCTGACTTTAATGGGTGTATCTTTTTCATCGGCAACGGCTTCATAAGCGGGCGAACGGCGTTCTGTTAGGATGGCTTTTTCCTGTACATAAATATTAAACTGCCTTTGTCCCTTTTTTATTAGCTCAATATAGTTTCTAACTTTACGTTTCAGGCAAACATCAGTCACTATGCCATGCCCGGTTTCAGGATCAATGCGAGGAAGATTCCCTGCATCAGGATCCCCGTTTGGATTTCCATTTTTTACATCAAACAGCAACACAAACTCGTAACGGTTTTTCAAGGTCTCGCTCATTATTCCCCTCCTTTATTATTTTCTGATTGTTTCTTCTTATAGAGTGCATTTTTCTGCTGATAGTAGGCGATAGCAAATAAGCCTTGATCTTCAAGTCCCATGTGTTTTGGAAATGATTCTACATGCTCCATAATTTCTGCAATGCGTCGATCAGAAATATGGCCATATTCCGACTTTTCAATGTGGTGTTGGGCAAGCCGCAAAAGAAGCGGAAAAACCGTTGCGGGCGTTGCTGACGCCGAGCCGAAAAAACGATCTTTTATGGTAGCGTTAATTTTGCCAAGCGCGTCCAGTTGTGCTTTTTCAAGCACTGCAAACAGCCGCCCTAATAAATAAGCGACATCCTTTCTATCCGGATCTAATGACATTGGTACCTCCTTCTTATGGTTTCGTTGAAGCACGGCTTTTAAAATAGCTGCTTTCAAATAGTTGATATTTTGGCTGGCACGGATTCGACCCAACACACCCTGGTAAAGGTTTTGAGGATAATTCGCTCCGGTCAGGATGGATCGGGTTAAAGCACCGCCAAGAAACGGAGAAATGCCTTTGGTTTCACGAGCGGTTTCTTTGAGAAGATGCCAAATGCCAGGAAATTCAATGTCCCGCTCTGGATTGCGCTCCATTTCGAGGTCCCTGAAATGTCTCTGAAGTCGGTTCAGCATCTCTCCCACCGAACAGACGTTCCAGAATCTCAATGCCAGCCTGGCCTTGTTTAGTGACAAACCAAGGATATAAAATTTGACATCTCCCTCATGCTCGATTTCTGCAGGCATTTTACCTGCCCGCACGGCTTCAAGGAATTTCTGAACCGGAATGACGTCCGCGCTGTCCGGAGAAGGGTTCAATATCTGCCCCATAAACGTTTCAATAATTGATTCGCGTTCCGTCCAGAAAACAGTGGTTGCATCTCCAATACGTAGACGCTGTGTTTTGCTACGTAGCAGATGCTTTAAAGCTGCCGAGCTTTTAAATTCCGCTTCTACGCTGATCGGGGCATTCTCTCCCCTTTCTTTCCCATATGACTCATATGCCCTTTCATTAAAGGACACGAGTGATGCACCGGAGCCAAATTTGAACTGTGCAAATTGAAGCTGAAGGGGATGTTTTTGGCCATCTACAAAGCAAAAGCCTTCTGGGTAAACCTTTTTGCCAATATATTCCGACCATAGTTTTTTTATGGCCGGGCGTTCATGAACAAATTCCGTTTCCCCCTGGAGTCTGAAAGTAACCCATTTCCCGTTGTTTCCGCAAATTTCTTTCCATGATTCAAGACCGGCAGAGTCTCGGGAATTCCATTTTTGCAGAAAGTTTTTGACGGCTATTGCTCCTTCATCACTTGAATCTGAACAAGCCTCATGAATCAGTTTTTCAAAGTGCTCTTTATGAACCTTCTTTTCCGTAGAGCCGGACAGCCCAAAAATATAATCCGCTTTATCCACCATAAAATTGGGGACTTTTGCAGCGCCACTGGATCGAACATTCACCTTATTCGAATAAGGCACCACAGATGGAAAGTATTCAAAAGTATTGGACTTTATTTTTGTTCTGAGATCTTCCGGTTGACCGATCAGATTTCCTTCTCTGTCAATGGTAATTACGAACCCGATGTCCTCGACGCTGAATCCGAACGGTGGCATCTCATCAACTTTATCAAGGCGCTTATAAAGGTAAATCAGTGACTGGAAAATCACGCGACCACCTCCTTTCGGCAGTCCACAACGCCGCTATGCATGACAGCCCGAAAAAAGTGCGGTGTCATTTCTTTCGCAAAGTCGATATCATGGAGCATGAACCCAAGGTTCTGCTCCCCGGTCAATTTTGACTCGGGAACTACATCACACCATTCAAAGTTGACCGGGAATTCACGGCACCCAAAATAGGGTCGATGAAAGCATTGCCCCTTCTTGGCCCTGCGTTCAAAGATTGCCAAATGCTTCCCCGGATCGGCGTCATCGGCACCGGTTAATTCAAAGTGTGCTTCTATGACGTATTCGACATCCTTCAAAACCATCGAGGCACGTTGCTGGCGGTCGTCTTCGATATATTGACAAACAGGTTGATTGCCTTCTCTCATGATTTTCGCTGAAACCGAAACCTTGTTTGAAAGTTCATTCCGCCGGATGTTTTCAAACTGAATTGGTTTGAGCACATGAATTCGATCGACAATCCAGCGAATGGCGGGCTTCCAGTAGATGGCCTCCAGAATTCCCCGCGCGGCAGAGGGTGTCATGACATCATATGAAACCCTTTCCACTTTCATTTCGAGCCGGGTGAAAAGTGCATAATCACCCCAAACTCTAAGCTTCACTCCATAACTCATTTTATGTCCTCCTTTATCCGAAAAAAGCACAGCCTTCCGGTGGCTTGCATTTGAGGCCGGTTTGCTCCGAATATAGCTCCGAAGAGCGCAAAACCCATATGCCCGGATATGGGTTTTCCAGCCAGGAATGGATTTCATCGAACTGATATGGGTAAATCTGAACCGAATATTGTTGCAGCTTCCGAAGAATCGCACCGGGTTGCTCAACAAATTCCAGTTGCCGGACAAGATCGACAGATTCCCTTTCAATTGCGATAACGACCGGCAGTGTTGCCGTTTTGATCATTTGAAAAGCGGCAATATCCTTGAATTGAATATCACCTTTATGTGCCAAGCGGCACAGGTCCAGCGTTCCGTCTGCGTCCATTTGAAACTGATGTTTCCAAAAATAATCCAAGAAATATTCATATACGCAATCCGGCGACGTAAGATCACCATTAAAACGTTCAAATAGTTTTCGGGCTGACTGCGCGGCTTTGCGAAAAAAAGAGTTCTCCAATTCTTCGGGAAAGGTGAAGACAAATACGGGAAGGGAATTTTCGCTTTGCCCATTGCGATTGCATCGTCCGGCCGCTTGCGCAATGCTGTCAATTCCGCTGATCGCCCGAAACACGCATGAAAAATCCACGTCCACGCCAGCCTCAATCAATTGTGTACTTACAACCCTGCAAGGCAATCCGTTTTCCAAACAGCTGCGAATATCCGCCAGTTTTCGGGAGCGGTGGGCCGGATACATTAATGCACTCAAATGAATATTTTCTTCAGATTCCGGTAGCGCATTAAACACATCCAACGCATGCTGACGTGTATTCACGATGCATAAAACCTGCTCGTGTTCCGTTAGCTTCCTGGCAAGATCTCTCTCCGAAAGCGTTCCGATATATGTTTCTCTCGTCCGCTTTAGTGCCTTAAACAATGTTGGAATATCATCAACGATTTCCCGGACACTTTTCAGACCGGATTGAAATGCTTCCGAAAAGTGAATGGCCGGTTGAGTCGCCGTACATAAAAGGGCCGTCACTTTGTAATTCAAAGACAACTCCCGAATTACCTCCAAGCACGGCATTAGTTTTTCAACCGGAATGGCCTGAACCTCATCAAAAATGACCACGCTGTTCGCGATATTATGAAGCTTCCGGCACTTGGAGGGCTTGCGGGCAAAAAATGAATCAAAAAACTGAACATTCGTGGTAACCACAATCGGAGCATCCCAATTTTCAATCGCCAAACGCGCCGTCCAATCTGCGTCATCCGGAATAAAATTACAATGGTGTTCCAATACTGCTCCATCACCAAGCATATTTCGGAAAACAGCCGCGTTTTGTTCAATAATGCTCGTAAACGGAATCACATAAATGACACGACGCTTGTGATGCTTTTGGACATGTTCTAAAGCAAACGCCAATGATGCCAGTGTCTTTCCCCCTCCGGTTGGAACCGTCAAAGAGAATAGACCTTCTTTCTCTTTTGAAGCCTTTAAGCAATTCGCCAAAACAACCTCACGATGACGTTTGATTTTAGTATCCTCAGCGTTGTTACGAAGTCGGTTAAAATTGTTCCAGAACGTTTTTACTAATTCCGATAAAACTGGATATTTTGACCGCCATCCTGCTCTTTTTTTATCCAGGGCTATTTCCGTATCCAAAAAATCAGCATCAACCAAACATGAAAAAAGCATGCGGACAAAAAACTGCAACTGAAAACCAAAAAGCGCTCCGTCCGGAGTTTTAAATGGTAATTGCGTTGGGAATTCAGAGACCTCCAATGGGATTTCAATTCTAGGAAATTTTCTTTCCAGTCGTATTTTTAGCGCGTATTCCGGATAATCACTCCAATTCTGCAAACCGCCATGATGTCCTGCAATGCAATAAGCCAGTAGCTTGCCGGCTTCTTTGGAACGCTCATACAATGACTGCGCCCCCAGCGCAGCATGCTCAACACGACCTACGTAGTATTGCATGAAATCATCTGTTATTTCATTTGAATGGCGTAAATACGCTTGCCAGTGAAGGGTTCCCTTGCCGACATCATGATTAAGACCCAACAGCTGCGACCAAATATCTCCATTGAAAGGACGGGCGAATTCAGCGGCCAATTTCGCAACGTTTTCTAAATGTTCTTGAAGCGGCTGCCATTCTTCTTTAAGTTTCCCAGGCACACTATGTGCATAGTATTCTTCGTACATGATAACCTCTTAGATGTTCTTCCAAGGGATGCTAATTCTCCGGCGAGCATAGGCCTTTTCTATGGCAGTAATACTGTTTAACGGACATAAACGATAACCTTTTAAATGATTTTTATGCTTCACGGGCAGGTTTACCACATACAGGACACACATACGTGCCCCCTTCACCCTTTGCAAACTCATTCCTGAATCAAACACAACTTCCCCGGATTTATATGTGACTGAATTGAAGCGATTGTCGAGGTTGCCGCAGATACAAGGAAGATGCCGTTTCGCTATAGTCAGCTATGCGGGACGG
>CAZIIV010000188.1:0-5915 GCA_964539365.1 uncultured Desulfobacteraceae bacterium
GACACCTGAAACCAAAAAGTCCTGGATAGCAATTAACAAACTGGTAATGCACCCAATCCAATTGGGGTGAAGCCTTATTCAGCCCACCAACACTAGCCTGACATCCATTACATTCGTATGGGTCGGACCGGTTATGAAAAGATCTTTTGTCTTTATAAAGAAGTGATACGCATCGTTTCTGTTCAGAAAATCGTCTGCATCCATCCCGGCATGTTTTCCTCGGATTACCGTAAACCGGTCTACCAAAGCGCCTGCTGCGTCTGTGGGGCCGTCATTTCCGTCCGTGCCGGCGCTCAATATGACAACCCGGGGCGGAAGTTCCGCAAGGTCCATGCATGCAGCCAGACAGAACTCCTGATTTCTTCCTCCAAGACCATCCCCCCGGATCGTCACAGTGGTTTCGCCTCCCGAAATAATACATGCCGGAGCAGGTATCGGATGGCCGGTTTTCACAATCTCCTTGGCCATGGCGGTGTGAACCCGAGCGACTTCTTTTGTCTCTCCTTCCACCATAGAGGATAAAATAATGGTTTCATATCCAAGCGTTTTGGCCTTTTCACTTGCCGATTCCAGGGCTAATATATTGCTCCCCACGATAAAATTAAAGACGCGGTCGAATATCCTGTCGTTCTCTTTGGGGGTTTCGGGCATTTGTCCGTTCAGGCCCGCCTTCATATGTTTGTGGATGACAGGGGGGATATTATTCAAATTATATTTTTTGAAGATTCCCCAAACATCTTTGAATGTAGAACTGTCAGGCACAAATGGTCCGGAAGCAATCACGTCCATTTTGTCTCCCACCACGTCCGAGAGCATCAGGTTAATCACCGTTGCCGGAAAGGCGGCCCTTGCCATCTGTCCCCCTTTAGAAGAAGACATGTGCTTTCTGACAGCATTTATCTCATTAATACTTGCGCCACATGCGAGCAATTGCCGGGTAATTTCCTGCTTGTCCGAAAGAGTGATGTTACCCACAGGGTAGGGAAGAAGGGCGGACCCCCCTCCGGATATGAGAGAAAAGATCAGATCCTTCTCTCCGGCCGTTTGTAAATGATCAAGGATTTTTCCGGTTCCCCTTATCCCGTTTTTATTCGGTACGGGATGGCCGGCCTCGGTGATTTCAGTAACCGAAAGTCCTTGGGTAAAACCGTATTTGACGTTGATCAATCCGTTCCGGATTCTCTCTTTGAACATGTCTTCAACGGCTTTGGCCATGGGGGCAGTGGCCTTCCCCGCACCAACGAGGGAGATGCAATCGAATTTACTCAGGTTAAGTTCGGTTTCAGCTTCTCCCTGAATTCCCAGCAGCAACCTGTTTCCGTCACGGTGTACGAAACGTTTTACGGCCTTATATGGGTCTACAGCCGAAAGGCAGCCCGCAAATATCTCTTTGGCATCGGAACGTATGGTTTCCAAGTTTTTGCATTGTTTGTTCATGTTGTCCGGTTCCTTGGGCGAGGTTATTTTTGAGAGGATTTTGACAGGGTGTAGGACTTCGCAGGCATCAAGTTAGGGCTTCGCCCCAATTGGAATGGTGGAATGCTGGAATAATGGAATAATGGGTTCTGGGCCTCCGGCCCGTAGAGCCTACGGTTCGGAGAGATAATGCATATTGGGTTAATGGTAAAATTCGTGTTGACGATAAAATTAAAAATGGCTAATATCTTTTTAAAAACCAACCTTCCAGTATTCCAGTATTCCACTATTCCATTATTCCATATTCGGGGCAAGAGTTCAAGCATCAAGAAATACCCTCTATTTTCAATGAGTTGTAAAATTTCGGAGGCATTAAATTATTTATGGTGCCGAAGGGGAGACTCGAACTCCCACGGAGAACCCCCCACTAGACCCTGAACCTAGCGCGTCTACCAATTCCGCCACTTCGGCATTTAAACTCTGTAATTTAAAAAAGATTGATTTAAAAAGCAAGTTGTTTTATATTAATTTTTTTAATTTTGTCAAGATCATTAACGGGTTGATTTATAAAAATTCGAATTCAGCCATCAAAATTGACGGGGAAAGGTTAGAATGGATCTCGTTGAACATATCGATATGATTGAAAAACCATATAATAACGCCGTGATTACCATTGGCAATTTTGATGGGGTTCACATCGGACACCAAGCTCTTTTTCATGAGGTGATAGAAAAAGCCGACGCCATTAACGGTACATCAATAGTCATGACATTTGAACCCCACCCTGTACGGGTATTAAAACAAAACGGCCACCCGCCATTGATAACTTTGTATGAACAGAAAGTCGAGCTGATTGAAAGCTCAGGAATAGATGTCCTTATTTGTGTTCCTTTTACTTTGGAATTTGCGGTCATATCGGCAAAAGATTTTGTTGAGGACATACTGCTGAGACGAATCGGAATGAAAGCCATTGTCGTAGGGGAAGATTATACTTTTGGTAAAAATCGCAAAGGGAATATAAAACTGTTACAAACCTATGCCAAAAATCATGGTTTTGAAGTCATCGTGGCGGATTGGATACTGACGTTAAATAAAAGCCGTGATAGAATCAGCAGCACCCGGACGCGCGAACTTGTAATGGCGGGCAGAGTAGATGAAGCTCAAAAACTGTTGGGACGTTACTACCAAATCAGAGGGGTTGTCACAACCGGACGCAACCGGGGGGGGAGGCTTTTGGGGTTCCCGACTGCAAATATTACCCTTCAAGATGAACTGTGCCCAAAAACCGGAGTTTATGCGGTCACCGTGGAATTGGAAAATAAAATACACAAAGGAGTTGCCAATATCGGCTACAGCCCCACTTTCGGCGACCATATATTTACCGTGGAAGTTCATCTCCTGGACTTTAATGAAAATATACACGATCGGAAAATCCGTGTGAACTTCATACAACGCATCAGAGATGAAAAAAAGTTTTCGAACATTTCCGAATTGTCCGATCAGATTAAAAAAGATATCGTAAAGGCACGTAACATCCTGTCTTGACCCTAACATTGTATAAACAATCTGGCGAAAAGCGAATAACACTATGACATTATAATATAAAATATATGATTACTTCCCATTTGGATTTCCAACCTTCAAAGAACAGGGTTAATTTTAGGCCATATTGTTTACCCTTCGGGAAAGTCGGAGGACTCCAGATCCGGCGTTGCCAAGGTTTCGCAGTAGGTTTACTACGGCTTCACCCTTGGCGCCTTAGCTCTGAAGCCCTCCGACTTTTACAATATTAGGGTTGGTAATCCTCGAGCTCTCTTAATTTGGCCGGGTTTTTTATATCTCTTATGAAAAAAAAAATAACCATTTCTCTGATTGTAGGAGTGATCCTATCCACCCTGGCACTTTATTTGACACTCAGAAACGTGCCGGTTGCCGATCTTTTGGTTTATATTATTTCAATAAATTATTTTTGGATAGTTCCGGCTGTTTTGGTTCTTTTAACAAGTTTTGTTTTAAGAGTGTTTCGATGGCAGATCATACTGGAATCGGCGGGAAAAGTAAATTTCTGGCAGGCATTTCATCCGTTGATGATCGGTTTTATGATAAACTGTATTCTTCCGGGAAGGGTCGGAGAAGTTGCAAGACCGGCGGTTCTCCAAAAAAAGGAAAATATACCCTTTTCAACAGGGCTTGCAACGGTTGCCGCCGAACGGGTATTTGATATCAGCATCCTGCTGATCCTTTTTTTGATACTGCTTGCAACGGTACCTATAGATCCAAACCTTGATATTGTTTTTGGCAAGTATCATCTCAACAGAGAAACTCTTGTTACAGTTGGTGAAGGGACCTTCAAACTGCTTATCCTTCTCATCGTTGGGATTATCATGGTCAGTTTCGGCAAAACAAGAACGGCGATAAAGCGCTCAGTCATGTTGATTCCCTCTCTGTTTTTCTTTTCCGGGGCCGAATTTAAAAAAAAAATAAAAAAAAAAATTTGCGACCCTGTTGTGAGCGTTGTAGACAATATTACTTCCGGTTTTGCCCTGGTTAAGTATCCGTCCAGGATATTTATTTGTTTTGGGCTGTCTGTCTTTATTTGGGCGCTTGCCGCTTTTTCATATTATATAACGGCTCAAGGGTGCCCGGGCATAGAACTGTCATTTGCAGAAATCTCCGCGCACATGATCATCATCTGTTTTTTTATAGCGATTCCTTCTGTACCGGGCTACTGGGGAATTTGGGAGGCAGGCGGTGTATTTGGTTTGGTCCTTTTCGGGGTTTCTTCAAAAGATGCTATGGGCTATACACTGGCAAACCATGCAATCCAGATCTTTCCCGTTATGATTGTCGGTTTTGTTTCAGTTATGGTCACAAGTGTAAATATATTGCAGGTTTCCTATGAAAAAAGGGAAAAGGATGTGAACAATCCGGTAAAGAAATAAAAGCGGTCATACTATGGAACCACTGAAAATATTAACATACCCGGACAAGTTTTTGAGTGAGCCCACGAAACCGGTTGAGAACATTGACGAAACGATTCAGAATTTAATTAAAGACATGGCGTCCATTATGTACCAGGCGCCCGGCATAGGCCTTGCCGCAATACAGGTGGGAATTAATAAAAGTCTTCTGGTTTATGATGTTTCGCCGAGAGACGAAAAACGATCGTTACAGGTCCTGATTAATCCCAGAATCATTGAAAGTGAAGGGACGACAATTTCTGAAGACGAGGGGTGCCTGAGCGTCCCTGATTTCAGGGCAAATGTCAAGCGAGCGGCTTCCGTTCTTATTGAAGGTTTTGACAATGAAGAGAAACCACTGCGTATAGAAGCGGAAGGATTATTAGCGGTGGTGCTTCAGCACGAGATTGACCACTTAAACGGTATCTTGTTTATCGATCGAATAAGTACCCTAAAAAGAGAGATGTATAAAAGACGTGTAAAAAAAAGTTTGAAAAGCAAATGAAGAAAAAGGACAAGATAATCTTCATGGGCACTCCGGAATTTGCAGTGCCCGCTTTAAAGGCCCTGTATAAAAACAATCAAAACGTGGCGTTGGTGGTGACTCAGCCTGACCGGCCAAAAGGGCGGGGTCGCAAAATCGTTCCTTCCCCCGTAAAGGAAGTTGCCGTAAACCTGAGATATGAGCTGGACCAGCCGTCATCTATCCGAACCGGCGAGTTCGCAAACCGTATAGAAACCCATAAACCTGACATCATTGTTGTGGTTGCATTTGGTCACATTATTCCAAAAAATATCCTTGCCATACCCAAAATAGCCGCTATAAATATCCATGCATCGCTCTTGCCCAAGTATCGCGGCCCGGCGCCCATTCAATGGGCGATTATCAATGGAGAAACAGAGACGGGTGTTACGACGATGTTAATGGATGAAGGCTTGGATACCGGTGACATTCTGCTGTCTTCAAAAATTAAAATTTTTTCTGATGATACGTCAGGCACCCTTCATGACCGCTTGGCCGAGCTTTCGGCAGATGTTTTGATACGGACCATAGAACGTATTGAAGCCGGTGACATAACGCCTGTTTCACAGGACCATTCCCAAGCCACCTACGCCCCACTGCTTAAAAAAAATGACGGTCATATGAATTGGGAAATGCCGGCCCAAACTTTAGAGGCATTCATTCGCGGAATGACCCCATGGCCCGGCGCATTTACATTTCATGGTAAAAAACGTCTTAAGATCTTCAAGGCCATACCTATCATGATTGACGCTGCTGAACCTCCGGGAACCGTGATTAAAAGATTTCCTGACGAATTGTGCGTCGCAACCGGAAAAGGAGCCCTGTCTGTTGTTGAAATTCAGGGTGAGTCGGGAAAACGACTTTTGATCAAGGAGTTTCTGCAAGGATATAAGATCGCGCCCGGAACCATATTAAGTTGATATCCGACCCGGACAATCCGGAACCAAGAAATGTTTTCCTTAAAAAGCAAACAGCCAGACAGATTACATTTTATCACCAGCAGGCTCCATAATTTA
>CAZIIV010000189.1:0-5894 GCA_964539365.1 uncultured Desulfobacteraceae bacterium
ATATAAGTATGTGCACGGTTGACAGAAAAGGATGCTACCTTATTTCAACTGAGGTGGCGCTTGCCGCCAGCAGATAACAATGTTCGGCATAATCCTTGACCATTCGATCTGCATTGAAGCGCCAACCAAGACTTTGCATAGACCTTTTCATCCTCTGAACCCAGCGATGTGGAGTTCCGCTGGTGTCCCGGTCGTAATAGCAGGGAATCACTTCCTTCTCGAGTGCGTTATACAGATGATCGGCGTCCCGCTGATATTGGATGTTCGGGTCGTTATGCATACCGCCGTCGCCGATGACGAAACCGTTCCTTCCGTCGTACGCTTCATTCCACCAGCCATCCAGAACCGAAAGGGACAGACATCCGTTGAGAATTGCTTTCTGTCCGCTTGTGCCGCAAGCTTCGAGGGGCCGTCTGGGATTGTTCAGCCACACATCTACGCCTTGTACTAAATGACGGGCTACGTTGTAATCGTAGTCCTCGATGAAAACGATTCGTTTCATGTATTCGGGATTATAGCTGAATTTTGCGATACGTTGTAAAACCAGCTTGCCCTGGTCGTCCCGGGGATGGGCCTTGCCTGCAAAAATAATCTGTATCGGTCGACGAGCAGATCCGATCAGTTTCTCCAGACGGTGGAGCTGGGTCAAAATCAGATCTGCTCTCTTGTAAGTGGCAAACCTGCGCGCACAACCAATTGTGAGAACATCCGGATCCAGAATTTGCTCGATCCGTTGAACTATTTTCCGATGGCCCAAACGGTTCGCCTGCAAAACTAACCGGCGGCGGACAAACTGAATGAGACTCATCTTCAGGCTCTGGTGGGTTTCCCACAACTCTCCATCATCAATCTCGTCTATTTTTTCCCAGACATCGGGATGCACCATCCGGGTTGACCAATCTTGCGATAGACGTGTTTCCAGAAGTTTGTGCATTTGGGGCGCCAGCCATGACAATACATGGACTCCGTTGGTAATATGGCCGATGGGAACTTCTATTTCAGGCCTCTCAGGCCACAGAGGATGCCACATCCGGCGACTGACATCCGCGTGTATCGCCGAAACTCCGTTGGCCCGGCGCGAGTTTTTCAACGCCAACACCGTCATGCAAAAAGGGTCTGAACAGTCTCCTGGGTTGACGCGTCCCAATGCCATAAAATCATTTTGAGAAAGCCCCAATTTTTCACGGAATATGCCGAGATTCTCTTCAACCAGCTCCGGCGAAAATCGGTCGTGGCCGGCCGGAACCGGAGTATGTGTGGTAAACACGGTGTACAGCGATACGCGTCGTTGAGCACGGTGAAATGGGATCTGGTCGTATTCCATAACCCGACGGATCTCTTCGAGGATGGCAAAGGCGCTGTGTCCTTCATTTAAATGTAGCACCCCTGGTAAATTGTTCAGCGATTGCAGAATGCGAGCGCCACCGATCCCCAGTAGGAGTTCTTGTCGAATACGAAATTTATTGTCCCCGCCGTAAAGTCGTGAAGTTAATTCGCGATCTTCAACTGAATTGCCCTCTACATTGGAATCCAGAAGCAGCAGACGAACCCGTCCCACCTGCAGTTGCCAAACCCGAGCCTGGAGGGAGCCGCTCCGGGTATCAACTCTTACGACTAAAGGATGACCGTTTGCATCCGTAACGGTTTGCAAGGGCAATGTGTTGATATCCAGATCTCTGTAATCTTCTACCTGCCAACCGTCCTTGTTCAATCTTTGGCTGAAATACCCCTGGTGGTAAAGGAGTCCTATCCCGATTAAGGGAATTCCCAAATCAGAAGCGCTTTTAAGATGATCTCCCGCCAAAATACCCAACCCCCCGGAATAGATCGGTATGGATTCATGTAAGCCAAACTCGGCGGAAAAATAGACGACCTGCCGGTTGTGAAGATTGCTGCAATTCACAGACCCCCATGTCTTATGCTTTTCCATATATTCATTCAGCCGCCGGAAGGCGTAATTGATACGGCTGTGAAGTACCAGTTCAGCCGATCGTTTCTCGACTTGTTCAGGTGTAATCTGATTCAAAAAAGCAATCGGGTTGTGGCTCAACTGTCGCCAAAGATGCGCGTCCAAGTCTGTGAAAAGACGAATAACCTCCGGATGCCACGTCCACCAAAGGTTATGAGCCAGTGCGCGAAGTCTGTTATGAAGATGGTTGGCCGGATCTGACATGATACCCTCCTTTACTTGGACCAAATGGATGAATTCTTATCAGGTATTGTTAAAAGGGAAGATAGCCTTCCTGAATGTTCAGTCCGCTTTACTCTATTCTGCAACAAATTTCATTCGTGCACCTTAAAGTATATTTCCGATACCTATATTTCATCTCTTGGAAAATTGCAAAAAAATAAAAATATCCTTCGAAAAATTTGTCCTTACGATATCCGAAAATACAATGTTTATTAAAAAGATTAAAAATTTATCTTCCTGTCATTGCACAAATTCTTTAAGATAAGCGGAGTTGGTTCTTACCAGTCTGATAGAAGAACATCTCAACAAAAATGAAACCATCAGAAAATCAATGAAAATGGGAGTAATTTGAAGAATTGATTATTGTCAATAACTTAAGCTAAAGGTTGGACATGCTTGAAATGCCTGTAGAAATTTGGCATTTGTAAAAGCTTGTGTTTAAAAACATTTGCTGGTTTTAAGAAATTTAAGCCAATTATATCAATAAGATATAATTTGTTGATATCTTGTTAATAAAAAAATGAAAAACCGGAATTATCGGGTTTGACATAAAACAACCTGTCCTGTAGATAAGCTGCAACTTTATTTGGTATTGCATCGGTTTTCTATTAAACTTCAATAATACCCCTAAACCGATTGATTTAGTTTCTTTTTCGCCTATTATTTCCCTCTAAAAGAGCAGAGTTAGATTTTTATTAACAGTACAGAAAAGAATTTCGACGGTTATGAATAAAGCCTGGAACGAGGTAAAAACTTCGATCAAGTCACGGATTCCTGGTCACAGTTTCTGGATGTGGGTTGAGCCGCTTCATGTAGCAAGATGTGATGAAAGCTGTATGGTGCTTTATTCCCCGAACTTTTTTTCCAGGAAGCGGGTTCTTGAGCATTACGGTGCCCTGATAGAATCCGAAATAAAGAAAGTTTTAGGAAAATCATGCCGGCTTTC
Organism: uncultured Desulfobacteraceae bacterium; assembly: GCA_964539365.1. Taxonomy (GTDB): domain Bacteria; phylum Desulfobacterota; class Desulfobacteria; order Desulfobacterales; family UBA11574; genus S5133MH16. The sequence continues at coordinate 3,138 of CAZIIV010000189.1, forward strand.
CATCGTTATTTCTCCAACAAACACCCTCCCAAAACCGAAAGCAGATGAAACTCCTCAGCTGTTGCTTCCCGGTATAAATGTGTGTCCGAACAACGGTCGTCTCTTGAAAAAGGATTTTACCTTTGATCGTTTTGTGGTTGGAGAAAATAATGACTTTGCCTATTCAGCGTCCCTGTCAATGGCTTCGCGAAAGAATGGTACCCAGAATGCTTTGTTCTTACTGTCAAAGACAGGGTTGGGAAAAAGTCATCTTACCCAGGCCGTAGGGCATCACATCCTGTCCGAACATTCTATGGACCGTGTCTATTATATGACCGCAGAGGACTTCAGCAATGAAATGGTTGATGCTTATCAGCACAATTCCATCAATGCTTTCAAGCAAAAATACAGGAATCAATGTGACGTATTGCTGCTTGAAGACGTGCATTATCTCGGGGGCAAGGAGCGCACCCAGGTCGAGCTTGCATTTACCCTTGATACGCTGTTTGAAGCCGGAAAGAAAATAATCTTTTCAAGTTGCTATCTTCCGGCAGATATCCCGAAACTCGATGACAAATTAAGATCACGCCTCTCCTGCGGCCTCATTTCAAACATCGATCCCCCTGATTTCAGAACAAGGGTCCGGATACTGAAGAAAAAAGCATCTCTTAACGGGGATATCGTGCCCGAGGAAGTAATCTATTACCTGGCTGCTGAACTCACAGACGATGTAAGACAGCTTGAAAGCGGCCTTATAGGAGTCACAACAAAATCGAATCTTTTAGGAGCCCCCATTGACCTTGGGCTTGCGGAAAGTGTTGTCAAGACTATTGCACGGCAGCGGAAGAATATTACCCTAGATGTCATCAAGAAACTGGTTTGCAAACATTACAACATTTCCATCGGAGAGATTGTGTCACCTTCCCGCAAGCAATCCATTGTTCGCCCGAGGCAGATCGCGATTTATCTTTCGCGCAGATATACGGATTCTCCGGTTCAGGCGATAGGGAAAAGCTTCAACAGATATCATGCCACAGCCCTCCATTCCATTGGTATCGTCGAGAAGGGAATAAAGGAAAACGGTCCCTTGCAAAAACAGGTGGAATTTCTTTGCAAAAAAATAGATTCCGGCAAATTTTGATTACTCTGGAAATGATCAGGGATAAATAGTGTTATTTGACAATCCGTCTTATGGATGTTGAAATATTTTCGAACTCGGATATGGATTTTGAACACCTTGACACATGACACTTTGTGGCATATATTTTCTATAATTGATTCTCCATGAAAGGAGGTATGATTATGGAAAATTTGTGTTTATTTGAAAGATTCTCAAAATTAGGGTTGGGGCTGTTTTTTCTTTTGATATCAATTGGATTTATGGGAAAATCGATTTTGATACATAATGACCTGTTAGGAGGTTAAATCAGGTTGAACTTTATAGTTAATATGCTCACGACATCGTGGGATCTTCTTGTTGATTCATCGGTGTATATTATTTTCGGTTTGATGGTCGCCGGAGTGTTACGCGTATTTCTCAACCCGGGCTCGGTGGCTAAACATCTCGGACAGGGCCGGTTTGTTTCCGTGTTTAAAGCGGCCATTCTGGGTATACCCATGCCGTTGTGATCCTGCGGTGTGCTACCCGCAGCCGTGTCGCTGCGGAAACAGGGTGCCAACAATGGGGCAACCACCGCATTTCTCATATCCACTCCGGAATCCGGCGTAGATTCCATATCCATAACTTATGCCTTACTGGATCCCATTATGACGGTGATGCGTCCATTTGTGGCGTTTGTCACGGCCGCGGCGGCCGGTATTGCTGAAAACCTTTTTAACCCTAATTTCACCAACACCAAAATTATACCGGATCTTACCTGTCCGGTGGATGGTTGCTGCGATGGCGTCAACTGCTCACCCGAAGTGCACAAGCATCATCATACGTTTTTAGAAAAGCTCGGGGCGGGATTTCGCTTTGCTGTTTTGGATCTCTGGGGTGATCTGGCTGCCTGGTTTTTCGTGGGCATTTTATTGGCCGGAATCATAACCGTGCTCATTCCGGATGATGTGTTCAGAACATATCTGGGAACCGGTCTGCCTGCCATGCTACTGATGCTGGCTCTCGGTATCCCCTTATATATTTGTGCAACCGCTTCCACTCCAATTGCGGCCGCCATGATTTTAAAAGGTGTCAGTCCCGGTGCTGCTCTGGTATTTTTACTTGCCGGTCCGGCCACCAATATCGCTTCTCTGACGGTTTTAACAGGGGTTTTGGGGAAACGGGCAACCGCGATTTACCTGACCACCATCGCCATATCAGCGGTCTTTTTCGGACTCGTTGTTGATCAGGTTTATGCGTGGTTCGGCCTGTCTGCCCAGGCCATGATCGGTCAAACCTCTGGAATCATACCCGCGTGGGCGGGTCTGATCGGAACGTTGATCATTATGTTCATTTCGATAAAACCGGTATTCCGGGCAATTAAGGCAAGATTTGCACCCACCGAGCAAAAACCTTCCCTGGTTCAGATTCAGGACAAAATCGATCTTGCGCCGGTCTCAGAATCCTGCGATTGCAGCCCTACATGACGTGCCTCCTGCTGACCGGTCCGGTCTTCGAAATCTCTTATAATTTCAAGGGGGAGCGGTGCACTTCCGGAAAAACATCCGTCTTGGGGGCCGGGGTCGCAGGGGCCGGGGTCGCACCAAGAAAAGCTATTGAAAACATATTAAATATTGGATAATTTGGGTACCTATAGAGGGCAATACGGCATTTTTGGG
>CAZIIV010000190.1:0-5861 GCA_964539365.1 uncultured Desulfobacteraceae bacterium
TTCGGCTTCTCTGCCTTTACTACTTTTTTTTCTTCTGCCATTGGAGGTTCCTCCTTATAGTGTTAATTTTTTTCTTTCTGAAAAGGTTTAATTTCGGTTGTGAAAGTTGACAATATAACTTTAATGATAATGATTATTATTAAAAACAAAAGTATCGTAATGTCAAGAATAAAAAAAAATGTTTGTTGTTGAACGCATATTATATATTTTGATCAGGAGAATATGATGTCGGGATCTAAATTAAAGGAAAATCGGCTTATTCAGGAAAAAAGTCCCTATCTGCTCCAACATGCTTATAACCCGGTTGACTGGTACCCGTGGGGAGATCAGGCCATTGAGAAATCAAGAGCAGAAAATAAGCCCATTCTTTTATCCGTAGGCTATTCGACGTGTCACTGGTGCCACGTTATGGAGAAAGAATCTTTCATGGATCCCAATGTCGCTGAGCTGATGAACCATAACTTTGTATGTATCAAGGTAGACAGGGAAGAGCGGCCTGATCTCGATAAGATATATATTACTGCGGTTTCAGCCTTGACGGGTTCCGCGGGATGGCCGTTGAATGTTTTTCTTACACCCGAATTGAAACCGTTTTACGGCGGGACCTATTTCCCTCCCGTGGCTCAGTCAGGGATGTTGTCATGGACCGACCTTTTGAAACTTATTTCCGCAGCCTGGAACGATCCTTCAAAAAAGAAAAAATTGCTCTCTTCGGGTCACGAATTGTCAAGGATTATAACCCATCACCTGTCATGGTCTTCAAGCCATGGACCCATAGATACAAACTTGCTGGAAAACGCCCTGAATAATTTTTCCACGAGATTCGACCGAAAGTTAGGCGGGTTCAGCCCTTCTCCAAAATTTCCGTCTCCTTCAATTCAGAATTTTTTATATGCCTATTATTTTTATACTAAAAATGGCGTCGAAAAAGATGAATTAGGCCAAACCGCCCTTGAAATGGCAAATGTTACGCTTCGTGCCATGGCAACCGGTGGAATTTATGATCAACTGGGGGGAGGGTTTCATCGCTATTCCACAGACGATAGATGGCATGTTCCTCATTTTGAAAAAATGCTGTATGACAACGCCCAGCTGTTGGAAAATTATCTGGATGCTTTTCTGATTACCCGTGATGCGTTTTTTGAAACGGTTGTCAGAGAAACCGCCGACTATGTTTTACGGGATATGACCCATCCCGATGGCGGATTTTATTCGGCGGAAGACGCTGACAGTATGCCCTCACGCCAAGGTGAAAAAGGCGGCCATAAAAAGAAGGTCGAAGGGGCTTTCTATGTATGGGAGCAAAATGAGATCCATGCGGTATTAGGTCCCGAGCAGAGTGAAATATTTTCATACCGCTACGGAGTCCAACCCCGGGGAAATGTCAAATATGATCCACATGGAGATTTTACGGGTAAAAATATTTTATTCAGCGCCCATTCTTTGGATGAGACCGCTGATAAATTCAGCAGATCGAAAAATGATATTGCTCAAACATTGAAGGATTGTAAAATCAAACTGTTACAGGTTCGAGCCGCCAGACCGAGGCCACACCTGGACGACAAAATCCTTACCTCTTGGAATGGCTTAATGATATCCGCTTTGTCCCGGGCATATCAAGTGCTGGAAGACGAAAGATACCTAATAGCCGCCCGAAATGCTGCAAAATTTATCCAAAAAAATCTTTATCATTCTGAAACCAAACTCCTTTACAGACGATGGCGTAACGGTGAGCGCAAAATTATCGGAATGGCCAGTGACTATGCTTTTTTAATCCAGGGCCTTATGGATCTTTATGAAGCCGATTTTGATTCCGGATGGCTGGAATGGATCTTTAAACTCATGGACGAACAGATAAAATTGTTTTATGATACGGAAAACGGCGGCTTTTTCATGACGCGCTTGGGACATGATAAAAAAATAGATTTGCGTGTTAAGGAGGATACGGATAGTGTAATGCCTTCAGCCGGATCCGTGGCTGTTTTGAATGCGTTGCGTCTCGCAAGATTTGCCGATTCAGAAAAATATTCGATCGTGGTTGAACAAACGTTAAAAAGTGTTCTGTCCAGAATTGGTACACAGCCGGATTCAGCTCCCGAGCTGCTGGTTGCCCTGATCATATCACGGTTAAAACCGGTCCGGGTGATAATCCATGGAGATCGCAACGGAGAAGATACCCGTTCAATGTTAAGAATCATGAACTCTTTGTTTATTCCCGGCAAGACGATTATGCTTGTAGATAATGCGATCCGCGACATGTTGGCTCGACAGCTTCCATTTATCTCGTCGGTCAAAAAAATAGACAACAAGACCACAGCCTATGTTTGTATGGACAAATCATGCAAGCCGCCGGTTACGGATCCGGAAATGCTGAGAAGCTTGCTGAATTAACATACAAAGAAACGGAGAGATCATGGATTTTATAGATGTTATGAATAACAGACGTGCGGTTAATTTTTTTGATCCGGATAAGGATGTTCCGGATGAAACACTCAAAGCAATGATTCAAACTGCAGCAAGGGCGCCGTCAAGCTTTAATCTTCAACCGTGGAGTCTCATTATTCTAAGAGCACAGGAAGAGAAAAAGCGCCTTCAGAGTCTGGCCTGGAACCAGCCCAAAGTCAGCGACGCGCCGGTAACACTCATTGTACTGGCTGATCGAGATGGATGGAAAGAAAATCATCACTTTGTTGAAAAAAATTTTCAAGAGATGATTAAAGCCAAAGCCATGACCGAGGACCAGCGTCAATGGTTTGCAGATGCGCGTTCATCTCTTTACGGGGAAACTGAAGACAAACAGCTGGCCTTTGCCTGTAAAAACACGGGTTTTTTTGCCATGGCACTGATGTTGGCTGCCAAAAACCTGGGGCTCGACACCCACCCCATGGACGGATTTGACCACGATGCCGTGATAAATGAATTCAACATACCGGATAATTACTGGATACCGCTTCTGCTGGCTGTTGGATATTTCAAAAAAGATATGGAATTGGCGCCGCCCAAATGGCGGAAAGCCGTTGAAGAAATTGTTGTAAAATTTCATTAAGTATGATTGTATATTTTTGAAGAACGATTTTATGGTGAAAGGATACTCATATGTCTGACAACACGGTGAAACTATATTCTCTAAGCACCTGCAGCCATTGTAAGTCCACAAAAAAATTCCTTAACGATTGCACCGTCATGTATGACTTTGTTGATGTGGATCTTTTGGAAGGAGAAGAACGGAAGGCAATGCTGGAAGATATCAAAAAAATTAACCCTAAATGCTCTTTTCCTACAATTGTCATCGGCGATAAGGTCATCGTGGGATTCAAGGAAGATGAGATAAGGGAGGCTCTTGGATTATAATGGAAGTGGAAAACTTCTATGAAATGCTGAGAAAAACTCAGGAGGCAAAGGGTTATTTTTCCTTGTCTTTAATACGACGTTTCCAAAAGGCCATAACGCCGTCCTTACCGAAGGAAATTTGGACGAGCTCCCAGCCTTTACCTCCCCGGTTATTCAGAATGTCAGCCAGAATTCTTGTCTGATCTTTCGAAACCTCATCAATACCGCATTGGCCGGACTCACTACAAAAATAAATAACTTTTTCAAAGGTATCCGCAGAGTGCCGGGTAATCTCATATTCAAAACATTCCATATATCCCCCTTTCGCATCTTTTTTAGCTGTTGCTGATATTGTGTAATTCATTATCATGCGTAAATGATATTCATACAATAAGTCAGGTACAGTGAAAGTCAAGAGAGTTGATGGGGGTCATTTTCGCTTTGGAAGTGTCACTGAAAAAGTGTTAAAAGAATCTCCGGCGCCGGTTACTGTGATACCCGAAAACCCAGAGGAAATTTCAAGTTCTTAGAAGATGCGATTCAAGTTAGAATGGCCGGAATTGATTACCAGACCATATGTTTCATGATACACTTATGTTTCACGCCTAAAATATGAGACTTTTATTCAATTCTGTACCGTCCGTTTTCCCTGTAATCATTTTATGTAAACAATAAAACCCTTACCAAATTATATTGGAACCTATTTATTTAATTGTTTTTATACAAAATTATCGCTTGGGTCGATGTTATGCCGGTTTTATTTAGTATTTCATAAAATTTGGCACGAATTTTGATTATGAATAATAAGGAAGTAAATTACGCCAAAATCAGAGGTATTATAATGTGATACATAACACAGAAAGGAGAAAATTAATGAGTCAGACAGAACAGGATTTAATGGAAGCGTTTACAGGAGAGTCACAGGCCAACCGAAAATATTTGGCATTTGCAAAGAAGGCGGATCAGGAGGGCTACCCTCAGGTCGCTAAACTCTTTAGAGCGGCTGCAGAAGCCGAAACCGTGCATGCCCATGCCCATTTGAGGGCTCTTAAGGCCGTTAAAACTACCGCTGAAAACCTTAAAGAAGCCATTGCCGGTGAAACCCATGAATTTAAAAGTATGTACCCGCCCATGATCGAAACGGCCAAATCAGAGGGAAATAAAGCGGCGGAGCGCAGCTTCACTTTTGCCAATACGGTTGAAAAAGTACATGCGGATCTTTACCAAAAAGCTCTGGACAATTTGGATGATCCGGAAGATGTGGAATGTTATTATGTATGTTCCGTGTGTGGCTATACCTGTGAAAATGAGCCACCTGAAACATGCCCGGTGTGTAAAGCCAATATCAAGGCGTTTTCCAGGGTGGAATAAGGAGGTAAATCATATGAAATGTCCGGCATGCGGCTGTATTAAATTTTATGTAAAAAACCCGGCCGATGAATATGAGACCTATGAGTTTGAATGCCCGGATGGTGTGATTTGTTTTGATTCTGAGGATGATGATTCTGAACTTCCTGAAATAACTGACGAGACCGAAACGTATTGTAATAAGTGTGCCTGGCACGACAAGTTTAAAAAACTAACAAAGAAAGGAGATTAAAAAATGAAAAAGGTATTGGTTGGATACTACAGTAGAACAGGAAATACGGAAAAAATGGCGGAATATATTGCAGAAGGAATCCGTATCACCGGAAATACCGCTGAATTAAAAAAAATTTCCGAAATAAAAAGCGAAGAAGATTTGAAAGCATACGACGGATTTGTTTTCGGCTGTCCCACATATCACAGGGATTTAACCGCCGGAATGAAAACATTTCTTTTTTTGGCTGAGAAGGCAAATTTAACGGGAAAGATGGGGGGAGCTTTCGGGTCTTATACCCACAGTGGAGAATCTGCGAATATGATCTATGATACCATGCTTTATGTTTTCAAAATGGACATGGTCGATTTGGGTGCATTAGATCTTAAAGAACATGCTCTTGAATCGGATGAAGCGACACGTGCCTGTCAAGATTATGGGAAAGCCATTGGTGAGAAGTTTACTGAATAGTTACATGTTGGTTCTTAAAATTTAGTATCATATCCGGATCAACTGTTTTTAAACAGGTGCCCAATTTAAAACTGACCACTCGGATTATTTTTTAAATCGTTTTTCTATAACACCAAGGAGAAAAATATGAAAGTAACAATCACGGAAAATTGTATGGGAGACCGTCGGTGCAATGATCTATGTCCCGAGGTTTTCGAGTACGATGAGGACCAACTCAAGTCTAGGGTTAAGTTTGATGAAATTCCCGAAAAATACCAGGAGATTGTAAGACAGGCTGCGGAAGAATGCGGAGCTGATGCCATTATAATAGAAGAGGATTGATCGAAAAGATATTGCCGGCATGAATGAATTGTAACTTATAAGCCTTATCCTATATCTCAGCTGAGCAATTGTTAATTTTGCCGGAGATGCAATGCAGGGCAAACGCAATTGAATCCCAATACAGGGAAAACGCTCCACGACGCCGTGTATCCCTTTCCAA
>CAZIIV010000191.1:0-5656 GCA_964539365.1 uncultured Desulfobacteraceae bacterium
GATTTGTCCAGATCGCCGAATGATGACCGGATCTCCGCCAGTCTTGCCCACGCCAGAGCATTTTCAGGTTCCAGCTTCACCGCTTCTTCAAGACTATTCCGTGCGCCTTCCAGGTCAAAACTGGCCTGCTGTGCATAGGAAAGGGCGACTTGTGTGGTAGCGGATGTTGGTCCGGTCTCAACCGCCTTGTTTGCCAGATCAAGCGCCTTTTGTTTCTCGTTCTGAACCACGGCAATTATACACTGAAGCGTAAAGGCATCGCTGTAGTTCGGATCCAGCTTCAGTGCCTGGTCGATATGGGCTTTTGCCTCATCCACACGGCCTACGGAAAGCAGGGATGACGCCCGACTGGCAAAAAAGCTCGGGTCGCCCGTATCTTCTTTAACCTGGGCTCCTTCCGGCGGGGTATAGATAACCGGCGGGTAGTACAGTGCCCATTGTACCGCATCCCGGGGACGTGCCACAACACGGTATACCGGCGCTTTGCCTTTTTCGGCTACAGCTGATTGACCGCCGCTGATTGCGAGGCTTCCGGCCTGGTTTTTAGCCAGCACCTTGCCTTCAAATACGGAAAGAAGCGTTTTATCGTCATCAACTTTTATGAAGAACTCGGTTCCTTCCACACCCGCATTTACGAATGCCGTGCTGACTTCCAGGCTGCGGGGAGCGCGGCTCAAGAAATGTGCGGCACCCTCGAGCAGAGATAAAAGAAAGGTGCGTTCTTCTTTCAATTCTCCGAGGGTTATGGTCGTGTTCTGATCCAGGCGAATAACGGGCTGGTTGATCAGGGCAAGATCCGCGCGGCTGTTGTCATTTACCCGAATCACATCGCCGGGGCAGTAGGTGCCGTTTAAGTTAACCGGCTCCCAGCGGGTTTCGCCCACCCGTTGTACCTCCACACTCCCCTGCACGGAAACCACTTTTGCAACCCATTGATCGCACTTCTCTGCAGAAGAAGCATAGGCGGGGTATAGCACTATGGCCAAAAAACTTGTACATACAATAAAACGTGAAAGATATGGGCATATTTTTCTCATTGCTTGTCTCCCTCCTATGTTTTTAGTGACCTATAGAGATAGAAACGTCTATATGATTAGGGTCCTTTAGGGTCAGAATCTGGCATTTTCTATCAAACTGAATTGCCACCCCTATAGGAGAGGATCGTACGACGCTGCCTTCACTCTCTATGAGGCTTTGCAAACCGGTCAGTTCTTTAATTCTTTCACTCGGGACAGTGAGATCCAGTTTAAACCGTGTACCCTCGGAAAACTTCTCTTTAGTCAGTACAAAAGCTCCGGCAGCGGATATATCCCAGGTTTCGAGTTCAAACACCCGGTTGTCATTTGAAGTAATCATTTCCATCCTGGCCGGAAGTGTCAGCGGGAATCTTTGGTATTGCCGTCGCTCTTTCATTTGTAAAACCTTTTATGGGTTCAAGGTTCAGAGGTTTAGGGTTCAGAAGTTCAGGGTTCAGAGGTTCAAGGGTTCAAGAGTTTAAAGGTTCCTGGTTCAGGGTTCCCGGGTTAAATTATTTGTTCGGTATAGATACCTGTGAGCGTTGATCACTTTATATTCTGCTGTGTCAAGAAAATCAATCCGGCGAAAGTATGAAAGTAGGTCGGAAATTGGTATGAAAAATGATTTCGAAAAGTGTATGAAGAAAGTAGTAAGGTTTTGGCGGAGGGTAATACTTTAGTATTAAGGAACACTAGGTTCAATCCGCCACAAAGATAGGCGGACAAGGGTTCAGGGGTTGAAGGGTTGAAGGGTTCAGGGTTGAGTGGCTGAATGATGAGTAGTGAGCTTGGGATAATAGCCTGGCAGCGAAGATTAAGATGTCCCTTCCAACTTCTTTTTTACAGAGCGGTATATTAATACGGCAAATTCAAAAAATTTATCTGCATCTTCCTCGGTCGGCTTTCCGTCAGGCAGGAGACCAATATCCACAGGATATCTTGATTCGATATAAAGACTGTCAAGCATTTGAACGATTTCATTATCGATCTTCGCTTCCATATGTTCTTTGACAATTTCTAAAAGCCTTTCAATTTGATGAATTTTGACAAATCCCAGATCAAATTCATCTATTATTGCTTTTAAGGATTTTTCGATAGCTTGCTGGGCATGAAAAGCCACCATGTTCGTAAGATGTTTTTTATTTTTTATTTCCTCAATGACATCAAGGTCATCTTGAGCTTTTTTGAGCCACTCCCGAGATATCTCTTTCATACAAGACCTTTCCTCTCTTTTTAATCTCCTTTGAAAAAGCGCTGCCCAATTTAAGAAATTTATTGTGCATGGGCCGGGTATGTACAACCAGATCAATCGGTGTCTGTTTTTTAAATTCCGACAACAGGCTCGAGACCTTCAAATATATTTCCGTTTTTTCTTTATAATTTTTTGGCATGATGTTGTCATTGGTTACGACAATAATATCCAAGTCACTTTCTCCGTGCGGTTTACCCCATGCGTAACTGCCGAAAAGAATGACTTTATCGGGATTTATTTCTTTTAACCTATTAACAATCCTGTGAATTATTTGAGTGCTCATGAATCGATTTTTCCGCTTTTGGTTATTCTCTTGATAGGCACATTATCATCTATAGTTGTCGCAATCGGATCAACCTTAAATTTCGTACTAAGTCGTGTAATTACTTCAACAGCACAATAAAAATCGTTTGAGGGAATTCCCCAAGCTGCCAGATCTAATCAAACCATGGAGTAAAGCATCACTTCATTTTTCCCATATTTTATTAAAAAGGTCAATAACTTATTAATATATCGACTGTTCGCCTAAACAATATGGAACCCCAGAGGCATCGGAGGGTTCGGGGTTTAGGGTTCAGGGGTTCAGGCCCGGTTAAATACGCCCCAGTACGATCTGCCGGACCTACGGGGTAAACTGCGCTGTCACTATCGTGTCCCGGTGAAACAAAAGAAACTACATGGTTTCACTGGATAAAAATTTAACGGGCTAAAGGTTCAGAGGTTCTGGGCGGCCCAGAGGGCTGCCTGGACGCGGTTGGGGACGTTGATTTTCTTAAAGATTCTGTAAAGGTGGGTTTTTACCGTGTGAGCACTGATGCAAAGTCTGTCGGCGATTTCGTCATTTGTTGCCCCCACGGCAACAAGGGCAAGTATCTCGATTTGTCTTTGGCTGAGTTTTTCTATGCGGCTTTTTGCAGAGTTGTCCTTGTCAGTGCCTTCGAAAATGCATTTGGTCATCATATCTCTGGAAAGCCACAATTTTCCGTCAATCACGGTTCGCACCCCTTTCATGAAAACATCCAGCGGGTCATTCTCATAAAAAAATCCATGTATTCCTTCCAACAGGAATTTTTTTTCAAACTCCATGTCGCAAGGCACATTAAAAAGCACGCTGGGGTTTGCAGAGTGATTCCGGATGGTCCAGGCTCTTAATTCGGCAAGAAGATTTTTAAAATTATTTCCCCGGCAGTCCCAGAACACGAGTTTGGGCCGGCCATTGGTTTTTGAATTGTCTGTTGGAATATGATTGACATTTTCCGCAACAACGCACGGGTCTCCGGTTTGCCCTTCCAGGTATGAAGCCATCAGCTCATTTTCCAGCCTTCTGGTTCCGACAATATAGAATGCCATGCCATTGGATGATGGAAAACTTTTTTGCTTTTTGGATATCGCAAGTGCCATGATCTTAAAAGCGGATACGCCCCTCAAGAAAAAAATAAGTTCATATATTTTTAAATTAACACGCCAACAATACTGCTTTATCGTATTCGGGAGATGAGTTTGAATTCCGTGTTTCAACAGTATGTAGAAGCAATAAATTTCTCAATGTTTCATAGGGTTGGGCGCCAACCAGGACCTGATGATTTAATATAAAGGTTGGAACTTCAGTTATGCCTAATTCGTAAGATCGTTTCCAATCCAAATCAACAGCTTCCCTAAAGGTTCTGTCTTGAATAATCTTTTGTGCGTCTTTACCATTTAAACTGACTGATTCAGCCAGTTTTACCAGGACTTGAATTTCATCAATGGGCTGCTCTTTTACAAAATATGCGTAAAACACGGCCTTGTGGAATTCATGGCCTTTGCCTTTGGATTCGGACCACTTACCCAATTCCTGAGCCAGACGGCTGTTGTAAGTAATTTTGGGTTCACCGAAAGGCAGCCCTAATCTGTTGGCAATTCGTTTTAAAATAATCATCATCCTGCTGATATCGCCGTCTTTATCTCTGAACAGAGCATCGAATGTTACCCCTTTCGCCGGTATTTCCGGGTACAGAGGAAATGCCGTCCATCGAATATCAATGCCAAATTCATGTTGTAACCGTTCAATACCCCCGGTAATGAAATAGCACCAGGGACAAACATAGTCATAAAATATCTCAATTAATTTTGGGCGGTAAGTCATAATTGCCCCGCATAATTATGGTGATGATTGATATTGCATAAGATATGGCAAAACATCAAGGCACCCGAATACCGGCCAATCCGGGAGTTTCCACCACCGGTCGCACTTCAGGCACTGGAATACGAGCACATAACCTCCTGCTCCATCGGATCTTCTCCCTTCAAAAATCAGGTGTTTGGATGGTTTAATCATATAATCTATATAAGGCAGGGGATCAATAGCACCACTCGAGTAGTTCCATTCCTTAACGCGATTTTTGAATTGCTCGCAAGCTTCACAAATTTTCACAATCAACCTCCTAAAACCTCAAAATATTTTTATCCAACTCATAACAATTATGACATTTAACAAGATACCTGTCAGGGACATACTCAACCAAAAAGCCACCGTTACAGCCAAATCCTCCGCTGGTATGTGTTATATCAATTAATAAGTCGTTTCCGCAGCCTGAACATTTGCAACTTAATGTGATGATTGATTTCATCGGTCTATCTTCAAATATTTTTTTTAAGGTTTCTAATTCTATCGTGATTAAATCTTCTTGATGAAGGCGTTGATTTTGATTTATAGCGGTATGAGCTTCCATGGTCTGGATCTCCCCGGTGGATTTGCAGCTTGTATAGCTAAACATCCTGAAAATCCTGAATTTTCCTGATCACACTATCTCAGCATAATAAAAAACAAAGTGATTATGAGAAAGGGTGATTTGCGGCAAAATCACCCCTTCCCAAACAATAAGGAGGTATACCAGGTCCTGGCAGAGTGAACCTGTGCTGAGTTTCGTAAATTTTATGAAGCATATTTAGCAACTATTGTGCCAATACTGCAGTGCCGGACAAAATAAATACAACTATATGATATGACTGAATGAAAAGAAAAGGAATATAATCCTGTTTTATAATGGGTTTCGGTACTGTGTTTATATTTAATTTTATTGACGATATATCGTTAATTATTTTATATTTCGCTAATATTACAGCAGGGATGCAGAATGTTATATGACAACAAATCAAACGAGCCTCAAGGAAGACCCCCTGAAACTTCACCGTAATATCTTGCTTGATTTTTTATTAATATTACGATATTTGATTATAATTATTAAATTTCAAGAGGTAAGGTATTGAGAATTCTACCCCGCTGAAAGCGGGAAAAACCTGGTTCTTTGTGTCAGGTCAGAGATATATGGCTCTGACTTGGAGTTTTGTGTATAAAATCACAAATTCCAAGCACCCCGCCAAAAAACCGGCGGGCAGGCAAATTCCA
>CAZIIV010000192.1:0-5641 GCA_964539365.1 uncultured Desulfobacteraceae bacterium
GGTGTATTCTGTCTCCCCGGTATATCTTATGATAAAGTGGGTTGGTTTTGATCACATCTTCCTTTGCTATTCAAGGGTGCATTACCAGTTTGTTAATTACTATCCAAGACTTTTTGGTTTCAGGTGTCAGGTGTCAGCTAATTCGTTTCTTACTCCTGACACCTGACACCTGACACCTGATTGCAAGGCTTTCGCTCAAAAAATGAATAAGTTAATGGGTGAAAAGCATTTTAACAAATCGGGAATGCTCCCCTATTCAACATCCAAATAGTTTAATCCGGTTACCTTTTTAAGCAGCCCCATCTCTCCGGCAATCTCATAATAAAACATTAAGGCTTTTTTTAAATTTTCATCAAATTTAAACTGCAACAGATCAAAATAGCCGTTGATATCATAAACAATATCCGGATATTTTGCCTTTGCCAGTGAAACCACAGTTTCTTTCTCTTGTTCAAGGCAGCGCAATGACCGGCGATATGAAGAAACCACAGATTTTATTTGGAGTTTATATTGTTCAACAATGCGTTGTCTGACCGAAAACACGGCAAATACCACGGGGAAGCCGGTTTTTCGAAGCCACAGGTCGCCCAGGTCATAGATATAAGAAACCGGCTCAGAAGTTATGGCCATTGCATCATTGCCGATAACCAGAGCGGCGTCCATATCTTTGAGCACGGGCCTGGGTTTGGCGGGGATGTACGATGGGTCCAACCGGTAATATTTTTTCAGCAAAACTTTCAAGAGCACCACAGACGTATGTGACGCACTAGTAATGCCCACTTTCTTGTGATTCAAATCTTCAATGGGGATCTTGCTGATCAGGACAACCGATCCCACATACCCTACCGAACTCAAGCAGAATTGTGGAAGCACAAGCACATCATCAGCAATTTGAGCACAGGTTGCCGAAGAAATGGGGCTCATGTCCAGTTGCCGCAGGGCCATCATTTTATTGAGCATGCACGGATACCCCGGATAAATGCTTATTTTTGGGACGGGTTTTTTCTCAAACATTCGGAAATAAAAAGGATAGCAGTTAAGATAGTCGATATAGCCAAGTCTCATACCCCCTCCTTTTCCGTGCCGGTCTCCGGAGAGCGGTAACTTGCGGTTGTGCGTTCAGGTATGAGTCGGGCGTTATGGATCAGCCTTTTTAGAAAACTCTCGGATCCAAAATCCGGCGTTCGCGCACCGGCGGCATGAACAACTTTCTCATTATGATAGGTTGCGCCGATATCATCAACCCCGAACCTCAGAAGGGTCTGGGCCATTTTTTCACCCACATACATCCACAATGCCTTTAAATGGGGCACATTGTGGAGAAAAATTCTGCTGGTGGCATAGATCCGGATATCATCGTAGCCTGTGGTCGTACGCGTAACGTCCAACGCGGTATTTTCACTGTGAAATTGTAACGGTACAAAGGTTTTGAAACCGCCGGTCTCATCCTGAAGATCCCGAATCTGAGAAAGATGATCTACAATATCCTCGGGAGTTTCGATATGATTATACAGCAGGGTCGCATTTGTCTTGAGCCCCATGTTGTGGGCGGTACGCATGACCGAAAGCCATTGGGTTCCCGATATTTTTTTTGGCGCGATGACATCCCGAACACGGGGAGAAAAAATTTCAGCCCCGCCTCCGGGCAGGGCTTCGACGCCTGCATCCATAAGCCGCTTAAAAACTTCTTCAA
This sequence comes from uncultured Desulfobacteraceae bacterium, assembly GCA_964539365.1. Taxonomy (GTDB): domain Bacteria; phylum Desulfobacterota; class Desulfobacteria; order Desulfobacterales; family UBA11574; genus S5133MH16. Next base: position 1,694 of record CAZIIV010000192.1, read on the forward strand.
GGGGAATTTTATTTTTTGTTGCAAAATAATCATATTCAACCGCAGTGAATGCAACAATATGCATGTCCGGTTTTATGGTTTTAATTATCCGCAACATCTCCTCGAAATACTCCATGGTAAGATTGGGATGGAGTCCCCCCACAATATGGACCTCATCAATTCCCGAGCCCGCAGCACTGTGTATCCTTTGCTTAATGTCATCGAAAGACAATAAAAACGCGTTTTCATCATTTTCATCACAGGAAAAGGCACATAAGGGGCATCTCAGCTCACAGATATTGGTGTAGTTAAGATTCATATTCACTCCGTAGTAGGCAATATCTCCGTGCAATTTTGTCCGGATATAATGAGCAATGGTGCCGAGATCCAGAATGTCATGGGTTGCGAGCATGTACAGAGCATCTTCTTTACTGGCAGGGATGTTGTTGCAGACCTTTTCAGCGATGCGGCGAAGTTTTTTATTCTGTATGCTATCCAAAAGCACCATATTATAGTTCCTTTTTCCCCCAGCTTTCAAACAGATCGTGATCATAGCCCAAAAGATTCAACACCTTGCCGACAACAAAGTTTACCACATCATCCACCGATTCGGGCCGGGTGTAGAACCCCGGAACCGGAGGAACGATCTCAATCCCGGCCAGTGCGGCCCTGTGAATGTTTCCGGTATGGATAACACTGAGCGGTGTCTCCCTGGGCACGATGATGCACCTGCGCCTTTCTTTTACCGCCACATCACAGGTTCTGGTAATCAGTGAATCTGCATATCCGTGGACTATGGCGGAAAGTGTTTTCATGGAACAGGGGATAACAACCATTGCTTGGAATTTTGTGGAACCGCTGGCCACCGGAGCAAAAAAGTCGTTGTTCTTGAACTCGCTCAACAAATCATGGTTTCCGGACAGACCCCTCGTTACCAGCAGGGCTTTCAAGGATGAAAACGGGCCTTTCCCCTTTAAGATTTCATATTCTATGATTTGGCCGGCCGAGTTTGAAACGACGGCGGTAACTTTTTTCCCTGAATTAAGGAGTTCTTCAATCAGACGAATCCCCAGTATGGGGCCGCTGGCCCCTGAAATTCCGACAACTATCATTGGTTTTGATCTTTCATGAATCTTGCATCTTACGATTATAAAATTTTACCTATAAAAAGATCCGTGAGGGTTCCGAAAAAGAGTATGGGGGATATGTATATATTGGCTTTAAAAAAATTCTTTATGGCCCACGTGATATTTTTATTTCTTGCCAGTCTCTGCTGGTAAAAAAATATGATTCCCACCAGTACAACCGCCGTCCAGTATGGGACAGTTTTATGGGTCAAAAATCCCGCATATATCATGGCGATCATAGAGACCAGGTAGCATGCCGTGGAGATGACAAGCGCCCGTTTTTTCCCCAGACGAACCGGCATGGAGTGAAGGTTCTCTTTAACATCAAAATCCATGTCCTGGACGGCATAAACGATGTCCAGCCCTGCAATCCATGCCATGATAATACACCCCAGGACAAAGGGAACGCGGGTAAATTCACCGGTAACCGCAATATATCCTCCAATGGGAGCGGCCGCTTCAACCAGGCCCAGATAAAAATGCGAAGCGGCGCTGAACCGTTTAAAATATGAATAGGTAAACAGCATGAACACTGCGGGAAAAGACAGATAAAAACAGAGCCTGTTGAGCATAAATGAAGCGCCGATAAGTAAAAACGAGGAAATACAGGCAGTTATCCACACCATCCTGGGCCGAACGTCCCCTTTTGGAATTGGCCGGTCACTGGTACGCAGATTTTTTGCATCGATTTTTGCATCGATCACCCGGTTAAATGACATTCCGGCGGTTCTGGCTGCAGTTAGGGCAACAATTACCCAGACCCAGGTCATTACCGTTCCGCCTCCGGCAAAAAGCACACCGATGAGTGCAAAAGGCAACGCAAAAAAGGTTTGCTCGATCATAATAAGCTTTGAAAATTGCTTAAAATCCATATTCTTTCCACCGGCGGCCGACTTTTTCGATGATTGCTTGAGACATTCGGATCTCGTCAGGCCAATCCCGCCCCATTCCTTCCTCACGGGTTTTTCTTGTGGCGTCTATTCCCATTTTCCCACCAAAATTAGGATACGGGGCTGAATGGTCCAGCGCATCCACGGGACCTTCCGACAGCAGCAGATCTCTTTTGGGATCCACATTGTTCAGGAGTTTCCAAACCACGGTTCCTGAATCCCGAAGATTCATATCTTTATCAAATACCACAATATACTTGGTGGATGCCATCTGACCCAGTCCCCAGAGGGCATTGATCACTTTCTTCGCCTGTCCGGGAAACTTCTTATCAATAGAAACCAGGGCGCAGTTGTGAAATACGCCTTCCATGGGTAGTTCCATATCGACAATTTCCGGAACCAGTATTTTTATTAAGGGCAGAAAAATCCTCTCCGTGGCCTTCGCCATATAACAGTCTTCCATGGGCGGCTTTCCCACGATGGTTGCAGGATAAATCGCATCATTTCTGCAGGTAATACAGGTCACATGGAATACCGGATAAAGATCCGCCGGAGAATAAAATCCGGTATGGTCCCCAAAAGGGCCTTCAATCCGCTCTTCATCAGGATCTACATATCCTTCAATAATAATGTCGGATTCGGCGGGCACAAAAATATCAATGGTCTTTGCCCGGGTGATCCGGATAGAACGGGAACCGATAAATCCTGCAAGCAAAAGTTCATCTATATCCGGAGGAAGGGGCGCTGTTGACGCATAGGTAACCAGAGGAGATCCGCCCAGCGCCACGGCCACCTCCATGCGCTCTCCCCGGGATTTATATTTGTCAAAATGGCGGCTTCCGTCCTTGTTGTACTGCCAGTGCATACCGGTTGTGGCATGGTCGTATTTATGCATACGATACATGCCCATATTCTGAACCCCGGTATCCGGATCTTTTGTAATCACAACCGGAAGGGTAATAAACGGACCCCCGTCTTGAGGCCAGCAGGTGAGAATGGGAAGCATGTCGAGCAATGGACCTTCGTGACCGTAAATACGCTGCTGGCAGGGGGCATGCTTCACTTTTTTGGGTGAAACACCGGCCAGCTCTTTCAAGTCAAGGAGCATTTTTATTTTTTGGGTAAAACCGCCGGAAGGCCTGATTTTAATTAATGCGTCTATGCGTCGGCCAATATCGTCCAAAGAATCGCATCCCAGGGCCATTTTCATACGTCGAAAGCTTCCGAAGGCATTGATTAGAAGTGGAAACGTCGATCCTTTTATTTTTTCGAAAAGAAGCGCCGGACCGTGGGTTTTGCTCATCCTGTCCGCAATTTCGGTGACTTCCAACACAGAATCAACTTCTGCGGAAATCCGTTTAAGTTCATTTTCAGATTCGAGCGTTTTGATAAATTCTTGAGTGTTTTTAAATGGCATTAAAAATCCTAATCCAAGTTAAAAATGAGCTAAAGTTTTTCAGGACAAAATAAATCAAAAGCAAATGCTTAACCTTGTATTTTTGATTCTTTTTATATTTGTCAGCTTTTTGTTTACGCTCAATTGAGGTATAAATAAATGAATGATGTGTGTCAAGACGGAAAAGAAGTGGGACAGGGCAAAGGCATTTGAATCCCTGTACGGGGAGAACGCTCCGCTGCAGCGTATTTCTCTTTCCAACCGACTGAAACTTGTGCTTAAGCACCCGTGCATCTCCTCCGTCTGCATTGCGAAAAGCTAAAAGGGGTGTAAATCAAGATTGTTCGTTATTGAGTCCAATCGTAAGGTTTCAGTGTTCAGGTTTCAGGAGTATTACCGATTTGTTAAAATGGTTCTCACGCATCAATTTATTTATTTTTGATCTAAAATATCGCAATCGTGTATCAGTTGTCAGGTGTCAGGTGTCAGGAATCGCCAAACCTGAAACCTGAACACTGAAACCTGAAACCTACATGTCCACTGAAACCTGACACAT
>CAZIIV010000193.1:0-5625 GCA_964539365.1 uncultured Desulfobacteraceae bacterium
TGCTCGAATTATTTACAAAGCTCAGCTCTGGGAAGATGCATGGAAAGATGAGTGATGGTAATGGAAATTCATACCGCATACGTGGCCGCAGGATCAAATATCGGGAACAAGCTTTTAAACTGTAAAAATGGTATTAACGCCCTGACAAGAGCCAACAAAACCGTATTGAAGAAATGGTCTAAATTTTACAAAACCGAACCTGTGCATTATAAAGACCAGGACTGGTTTGTCAATTGCGTGGTGAAAATCGAAACCCTTCTTGATCCTTTTGAATTGTTTCATGAGCTTAAATCCATAGAATGCGAAGCCGGGCGGGTGTACACCCCCATACGGTTTGGTCCTCGGACTCTGGACCTGGATATCATTTTATATGATGATTTGGTGAAAAATTCGGCGGATCTGATCATCCCTCATCCCAGGATGCATCACAGACGGTTTGTGTTACAACCCATCTGTGATATAAATCCGGAAATTGTCCATCCGGTTTTTAAAAAAAATATGCAATATTTACTGGATATTCTGGTTAAAAATGAACAAAGGACTGTCGACTATTCATGCGATTATTAATCTTAGCGGGGATCATATACCTTTGTTACCGGGCCCTGAAATCCTGGATGCTTCAAGCCGGATCACGCCAAAAAACGGTGTTTGATACAACTGCCTCTCAAATTGATGATGTCATGATCAAAGATCCTTACTGTGAGATATATTTCCCCGGAAAGGACGGTGTGCATTTAAGAATTAACGGCAAGGATTTGTATTTTTGCAGCGAAGAATGCAGGGATAAATTTGCAGAAAAATATTCAAAAAAATAAAAATTAACCCGAACGAACTGATTTTAAAAAATATTTGCCACAAAGGCACGAAGACACCAAGGATAAATTTATTAATATTTGTTTGTGCCTTGGTGCCTTAGTGACAATAAAAAAAATACAATATAGCATAAAAGACATAGAGTTCAAAAATATTAGGCCATATTACAAACAGGAGGGTTTGCCGGATGAAATTTTTTATCGACACTGCGAACATAGACGAAATAAGGGAAGCACACAGCATGGGAATGGTTGACGGGGTTACAACCAATCCGAGTCTTATTGCAAAAGAGGGCCGGGATTTTGAAGAGATTATAAAAGAGATTTGTCAAATCGTTGATGGGCCCGTCAGTGCCGAGGTCATCAGTACCGATACCCAAGGGATGATCAAGGAAGCCCGTCATCTGGCTAAAATTCATGATAATATTGTGGTGAAAATTCCCATGATCGTAGACGGCTTAAAAGCCACCCGCAGACTTGCGGAGGAGGGGATTAAGACAAACGTGACATTGGCTTTCTCACCCCTTCAGGCTCTAATGGCTGCAAAAGCAGGGGCGAATTATATCAGCCCGTTTATCGGTCGGCTTGATGATCTGTCCCAGGAAGGCCTGTTGCTTGTGGAGCAAATCGTGGAGATTTACAGCAACTACGCATTTGATACCGAAATTATAGTGGCCAGTATACGCAACCCGCTTCATGTGCTGGAATCGGCGTTAATGGGAGCGGATATTGCAACGATCCCTTTTAGCGTCCTCGGCAAACTGGCCGCCCATCCTATGACCGATAAAGGTCTCAAGGCCTTCCTTGACGATTGGGAAAAGACAAAAAAATAGGTACGTAATCAAAACATGTTTTCCGGCGGACGCATAAAAAATATATTGAGTCATCCCAATATGTTGACTCTATTTCGTGTTGCTGCAGTCCCACTGATTGTGATTTTGCTTATGTTTCCGAACAGAATCTGCACATCCATCGCTGCACTGATTTTTACCGCGGCCGCCATAACCGATTTTCTCGATGGTTTCTTTGCCAGACAAAGAGGATTGGTGTCCAACTTTGGAAAGGTTATGGATCCTGTTGCCGACAAGGTTCTGGTTTCTACTTGTTTTATTATGCTTACGTCCCTCGGGTGGATACCGGCATGGATTGTTTGCATCATTATCGGGCGTGAGATCGCAGTGACCGGCTTGAGAAGCATTATTGCCGACAATGGACAAGATGTTTCCGCATCCGGTCTCGGCAAATACAAAACCGGATTTCAAATCGCCGCCGTCATTCCGCTTTTAATACACTTTCAATATCTTACCATAGATTTTCATGCAATAGGGATGATGTTTCTATGGGCGGCCTTGATAATGACGCTCTGGTCAGGTGCGGACTATTTCATAAAGTCCAGAGGTCTTCTTAAGAAATAATTTTCTCTTGACAAAAACGGAAAGTATATTTATAAAATTAATACTATATCGTTGAGCGGGAATAACTCAGTGGTAGAGTGCGACCTTGCCAAGGTCGAAGTCGCGGGTTCAAATCCCGTTTCCCGCTCCATTTTTTTCTGGGGGGCTGGGCGGCATAGCCAAGTGGTAAGGCAGCGGTCTGCAAAACCGCTATTCACCAGTTCGAATCTGGTTGCCGCCTCCAATAAAGGATAGGCTTACAGGTAATATTAATAACTTGTGAGCCTTTTTGTTTAGGGGGTTACGATTATGGAAAACGTACTGGGTGAACTTTGGATGTTCAAACTTGCGTGTTTGGCAGGGGTGGCATATCTCATCTATTTTTTTATTAAAGATCGTATGAAGAAATAATCTATTTACTAAAACCCATTGGGATTAAAGAATAAAACATGATCCGAATCAATGAAAATTATTTAAAACTTCAGTCTTCATATCTGTTTGTTGAAATTGCCAACCGTGTATTTAAATATCAGAAAGAGAATCCGGATGCCCGGATCATCCGTCTTGGAATCGGTGATGTAACCCTGCCCCTTCCGCCGGCATGTATCAAGGCGTTTCAGCAAGGTGTGAAAGAAATGGCTTCGGAGGCCACGTTCCGCGGCTACGGGCCGGAGCAGGGGTATGAGTTTTTAAGGGAAAAAATTGCTTTCAACGATTATCAGTCCCGAGGGGCGGATATCAGTCCGGATGAAATATTTGTCAGCGACGGCTCAAAATGCGATACCGCCAATATTCAGGAGCTGTTTGCCAAGGACATTCGCCTGGCCATTCCGGATCCGGTATATCCGGTGTATCTGGACACCAATGTGATGGCCGGAAGAACAGGGGAGTTTAATGACGGAAGATATGACAAAATTTTCTATTTGGAAAGTCTTCCTGAAAACGGGTTTGTTCCGCCCCTTCCGGACACCCCCGTGGACCTGATTTATCTGTGTTTCCCCAACAATCCCACCGGAGCCACCATTTCCCGGGATGTATTAAAGACCTGGGTGGATTTTGCCCGGGAAAACAAGGCGCTGATTCTTTTTGATGCAGCATATGAATCCTATATCCGGGATCAAAGCCTTCCTCGCTCGATTTTTGAGATTCAAGGCGCTCGCGAAGTGGCCGTCGAATTCAGGAGCTTTTCAAAAACCGCAGGTTTTACCGGGACCCGGTGCGCCTGCACGGTGGTTCCCAAAACCTGCATGGCTTATGATGGTAACGGTCAGAAGCATTCGTTACATACGCTGTGGAACCGTCGACAGTCCACCAAGTTTAACGGGGTGTCTTATCCGGTTCAGAAAGCCGCCGAAGCGGTTTATAGTGAAGAAGGCAAAGCCCAGATCATGGGGTTGACGGACTATTATTTGAAAAATGCCGCCCTGATCCGACAACAGATCACGGGACTGGGTTTTGAAATCGTAGGCGGTGAAAATTCACCTTACATCTGGGTGAACTGTAAAAGCGATGCCTGGGATTTTTTTGATTTTCTGCTTAAAAAAGCCGGTGTGGTCACGACGCCGGGTCCGGGATTCGGCAAATGCGGCAATGGTTTTATCCGTATCAGTGCTTTTAACAGTTACGAAAACGTCGAAAAGGCAATGGCGCGAATCAGAGGGGTTCTTTAAAGGACACTATTGACGCCGCCACCGGATGCACAAGAAATGTTTGCGGTTTTACAGCAAAAAAAGTCCGAATTAGACGGTTTCGTAAAAAGTTCAAATTCAAGGCGTGCAAATTTTGTAATCATGAGGCGTACTTATCGTACGTTGAATGATTGCGGAATGCAGCACAACGCAGAAGTTGGACTTTTTACGAAGCCGTCAAAAAGATACCGATCACATATGCAATAGGAGGCGGCGGTTTCGGTGAAGTGGATCAGCTCGGGCAGGGAAATCCTTTGATTAAAGGCTCCCAGGTGCGGTCCTGTAAAAATGGTTATATCTTCAAGACCCCTGGACAGACCTTCTATGATGTTCCGGTCAACTCCCCGCTCTAATAAAAATTCATTGAATTCAACATCGCTCATCTCCCGTTGGTCCGAGACTCTGAATATTTCTTCCATATATCGATCAACTCCGAATTCATCAATCAAGCGCAACACAAACTTATCTAAATCAACCGGCAAACCATGCCCGTTTTTTCTTCCCGTGAATCCTTCATAATATGCGTTAAACGAATCTTCTATGAGTTCTTGCATTAAATCAGGGCAAAAAAGATGTCGCATATCTACGGGAAATCCCTCTTTATTAAACCCCGTTCGCTCAGGATCGTGATTGCGGAAGTAACTGGCACCGATCAAAATAATACTTATCAGATGATTTCCCACAAACCTGTAAAATCCGGAGGAAGCACCCGGGATCGCCTCAAGGTGCTCAAAATCTCTGATACCCGATTTGCCCAGATTCGGATAGCGGCATGACATTAACCATCTGTCCAGCCTTCCTGCTCTGGGCCATTCATAATATCCTCCGTCACGTCGCCGGTGACGTTGTAAACGATTATGAAAAAGAGGTACCGGAGCGGTGTGAACCATACCCATGGACGCCAGTTTTCCCAGAAGGAAAGCGTTGCGTTTCATAACTTGCATAAAATTGTTCCGATCAACAATCGGTTCATCAGGCAGAGGATTGGGGTAAACAAAATAGTCGGGATGGGCCGTAAAACCAATGGCGTAACTCATGGATCTGTTAACGCTGTTTTTCAGTTTTTCCGGGAAATTTGTCAGACGGAATACATACGCTTGTCCAAATCTGTATGGTGTGGGGATATCAAATCTTACAGGAAATTCATGCCTGATCGTTTGTAAATATGTCATCCATAATGCCTCACGGTTCAAGGCGGCGTTGTCGGAATTTGATCTGGATAGTTTTATTACGAACACAGAATCACCGGATAGGGAGAACACAAGACTCCGTCCAATGCATTTCATAGGACAGGCGGCATTCAAACCGGTTTTATCGCACAATTCATGCCATGTGATCGAGGAAAATTTTGTTATGCTTTCCTCATGTAATGACGGAGCTGTTATATTCAGAGGAAGCGAGCCCAAAGCCTCTGCCGCTGCCCGATGTGACGGTCCATGGGTATGTGCAACAATATGTTTAAGACTTTCTAAAGATTTCGAGGCCAGATACGGGTTTTTCCCGGCAGATGCGAGAAATCGGAGGGTTTTAGCGGCTTTTCTGTATAAAAAATAGGATTGCCGTTGGTGAGAGTGAACTTTTTTTAGAATCACACGATGCAACGCATGAACCGTCTGTGATGATGCTGAGGAGCAACTCTTGTTCAGCGTGTATTCAAGCGTGGAAACCGCCATGTATGTGGCGGAAAAATCCAGACATGAGTTTAACAAATAATCTTCACTGGCAGCAAGA
>CAZIIV010000194.1:0-5620 GCA_964539365.1 uncultured Desulfobacteraceae bacterium
AAAAATGAATAAGTTAATGGGTGAAAACCATTTTAACAAATCGGTAATGCTCCCCCGCGTGATGTATCGTTAAGATATTCTATTTTTATAATTTCGTAAGATCTATAGCTAATTTATAGTCACTTTCTCCCGTAACCTTTTTGGCGTTAAAACCCAATTTTTTCGCCAATGCCAACATTTGTGTGTTTTCAGGCAAAACAATACCCGTCACTTTTTCAATCCCACGGTCTTTGGAAATTGACAGACAACGCTTGAGCAGCTCCGCACCAATACCTTTGCCCTGCCAGGGATCTCCGACAATAACGGAAAATTCTGCGTGTTTTCGGTTGTAAACATCGGTGATAATGCGGGCGACGCCTAACATTTTTTCATTGAGTTCCGGCCCGCAAAGCGCCACCAATGCAATTTCCCTGTCATAGTCGATTTGAGTAAAGCGCGCGAGCATACGATGCGGAAGCATCTTTAAGGGGCTGAAAAATCGAAGAACAATACTCTGGGGCGAAAGTGATTCAAAAAGCTTCACCAAAAGGGGAGCATCCTCAGGCCGTATGGGGCGAATGAATAATTCACCCACCTCCTTATGTTGGATTCGGACTTCATACTGGCTGGGATAAGGACTGATAACCAGATGAAGGGGGGGCGGAACCTGAGTCGACTTCAGAAGAACTCGGGCATCCGCTGCACAGAAATCGTTTTTTGTGACCATAAGGGGGTTGATGTCCATCTCCTCGATTTCCGGAAAATCGATGACGAGCTGAGATAACCGAATCAAAATTTCTTCAAGCAATGTCAAATTTGCAGGGGGACGGTTTCGATATCCTTTTAGCAGCCGGTAAACTCTGGTTTTTTCCATAAGACTTCTGGCCAGTAGGCGGTTTAACGGCGGTAAGGCGATGGCTTGATCTTCGAGGACTTCGGCCATAATCCCTCCCATACCAAACAAAACCACCGGCCCGAAATCCCGATCCCTTTTGGATCCTAAAATGAGTTCATACTCCGGGCTGAGCATGGTCTGAATGGTTACCCCTTCGATTTCGGCCTCAGCATTGCAAGATCGGGCGCTTATCATGATTTTTTTAAACGAGTCCTCAACTTCAGACTCATTTCTTAAATTGAGCAACACCCCATTAACATTGGATTTGTGAGGAATATCCCGGGAACAGATTTTCATCGCCACGGGAAAACCTATTTCCCGAGTTTTTTCCACCGCTTGTGCACCCGAAACAGCCAGTTTCGAAGGATTCACGCAAATGCCGTAGGCTGAAAGCAGATCCTTGGACTCGATTTCCGTGAGAAGAAAATTCTTTGTTTTAATCCCCTGATCCAATAAAATTCGAGCTTTTTCATGATCAAATTCTATCTTTTTAGGAAGATTGGGCGGAATTTCCTGAAGCAGTTTAATGTTTTTGGAATATCGATATAGATTCATAAATGCTTGTACGGCACGTTCAGGCGAATCAAAGGTCGGGATGCCTTCGTGATTAAAGATTTCCTTTCCTTTTTCTACATCTTTCCCACCCATCCATGACGTAAATACAGGATAAGGCTTGCCTCTCAAGTTACCCGATAGGGTTTCAGCCACATGAGTCGGGCGGGTCATGGCTTGAGGGGTGAGTATAATCAAAAGCCCTTTCACTTCAGAAGCTTTCAGACAAATGTCCACCACTCTTTGATAACGTTCCGGAGTAGCGTCTCCCAGAATATCAATCGGGTTGGTTCGGCTCCAGTGAGGTGGAAGCAATTCATCCAATTTCTGAATGGTTTCGGGGCGTAACGCAACCGGGTCAACACCGTGATCGAAAAGCGCATCCGCAGCCATAACCCCCGGACCGCCTGCATTGGTGATAATTGCAAGTCCGGGACCCAAAGGCCGCGGCTGTTTGGCCAGAAGTTCCGCACAGTCAAAAAGTTCTTCAAAAGTTTTGACTCGAACAATTCCCGCTCGATCGAAGGCTGCATCATAAACAGCATCTTCTCCGGCAAGAGAACCGGTATGAGTCGCAGCGGCTTTGGCGCCTGCCTGCGTCCGTCCCGCTTTTACCGCAATAATCGGTTTTACCCGAGATACCGCCCGGGCGGCACTCATAAAATTCCTAAACCGGCTCAGGCTTTCAATATACATGATTATACTATTAACTTGATAATCTCCGCCCAGATAATCGATGATGTCTCCAAAATCCACATCCAGCATCGAGCCGAGACTCACAAAATACCTAAACCCGATTTGTTCTTTGATGGAAAGGTCAAGAACGGAGGTACAAATTGCACCGCTTTGAGAAATGAAGGCCATGTTCCCGGGAAGCGGCATATGACTTGCAAAGCTGGCATTGAGTTTGGCCTGGCTGCAAACAATCCCAAGACAATTGGGACCGATAATGCGAAGGCCCGAGTCCTTTGCTTCATTCTTGATGGCCGCCTCCAGTTCACGGCCTTTTGTTCCGGTCTCTTTTCCTCCGGCTGAAATGATAATGAGGCCTCCCGCCCCGGTATTTTTGCATTCTTTAACGATTTGAGGGGCCGAGGCAATCGGGGCAGCCATGATCACAAGATCAACGAGGGATTCGAGTTCTAAAAGCGAGGGGAATGCCTCTATTTCACATATGGTTTTGTGACGCGGGTTAATCGGATAAACTTTTCCCGGATATCCCTCCTGAATTAAATTGCGCATAAGGGCCGAACCAATGCTTCCAGCTCTTTGGCTGGCCCCCACAACTGCAATGGATTCGGGATGAAATATTTTATCCAGATTAATAGCGCTCATGATCCAAAAACCTTCTATCTAACCCGGACAAGCCGGAACCAAACAGGTTAATCTACTTGAAGCAGATATTTGGGGTGATAATGTTTTTGAATATCGAATAACAAATAATGAATGACGAAGGATGGAATCGCTTCGCTCTGGTTTTTTTATATTAATCAAAATGCTTAAATACCTTACTTCGACATTCGAAATTCGATTTTCATTATTCGACATTCGTTACAAAATTATTTTTTGCGATAAAATGCACAAAATTTACAACTAAGCATCTAAGTTACCACCCATACCGCTCTATTTCTAATCGTCTGAATTACCTTCTTGCTGACCCTTCCCATAAAAAATTCTTCCACCCTGGATAACCCTCTTCTGCCCAAAACGATGGTTCCGTAATCTCCATCTCTGGCTTCTCTGACAATAGCTTCCGCGCGGCTATACGCGTCTGAAATTATTTTGGTGGATATCTGATCCGTCTGGAATCCTGCGTCTGTCAAACACTGTCTCGCTTTGTCAAATACGGAACTCATCTCTTTTTCAGCAGCTTCAAGCTGAATTTTGGGTAAAAAAAGATCCGGAATTTCTGCCTGAAAATACCTGACCCCTCGAATAACATGGAGCAAGGTAATGTTGAAATCGAACCCTCCCAGTGTTGTTGCCACATACTCTACGGCGCGCATGGCATTCTCCGAACTGTCGAGGGGCAGAAGAATTTTTTCATCAAGGGGAATCCTTCCGATCATCAAAACCGGAAGGAAAGACAGTTTCTCAATGATTTTTGTGGCCACGCTCCCCACAACAATCTCTTTATAGGTACTCATGCCTTTTCGTCCGACCACCACGCAACTGTACCCCTCTTTGGCTTCCTGTATGATATCTCGTGCAATTCCTTTTTTTCTATTATGGATGTTTATGGTCACCGCATCCTGCGGAACGCCGGAACGGAGAAGGATCTGCTGCGCCTTATCCATGTATTTCTGAATCACTTTTCTTTTTTGCATCTCCCAGGCTTCCACTTCCCTGGCGGATTGAGCAAATAGAGGATCTTTGGCAAGATCCCGATAAGATTCCGGTATGCTGCTGAAAACATTAAAGAGAACTATCTTCATTTTATGAAATGGAGCCAGCTTGCTGACATACCGTACCGCGCATAAGGCATCCTCAGATCCGTCAACCGCCAATAATATTTTCTTTTGATTCTGATTTTTCATTACTGAACCTCCCTTTTTCACTCACACTCTGCCCGCTTGCGTTGCAGGCCGCCTCGCCTTGCTTGACAGGCAAGGTTTCCCAACGGCAAGATGCTTACCCGACCGTTATTCAAGGCAAAAGGCGGCTTGGGTGGGGTTAATTTGAGCCTTTTTAAGAAACTCACTTAATATCGCCTACAAAATTATTTTTTACGCTTTTACGTTGATCAATACTAAAGCAACAGCTGTGCCATAAATAAAAAGAACAGCCGAGATGTTCTAACAGATAGTAACTATTAGAAATTAAACTGTATACCTGAATGATTTTTCTAAAGAAATCATGTCCCTGCCTGTCAGGTATTTTTACAAATTGTAAAAGATAAATAGATTTTTTATTCCATATTACAATCACCCGACCGGGTGTAAATTAAGACCGTAGGTAAACGCTGATCCTTGCATATTGACAAACCGTGGCTCCGATGTCATGTGAGGTGTCAGGTGTCAGGTTTCAGGTGTCAGGATTAAGGGGAAAACGAGGTGACCCATAGCAATCTTAGCAAACAACAGTCTTGATTTACATCCAACCCGACCCAAGGTCCTTTACACTCTGTAAAAAATACTGACATATCTATTCAAGACATTTCTAATAAAGCATCTCTAAAACTAATAATACGCTTTCAAATCAAACAATTAAAAAGTTTTAACCGTCCATTCCTAGATGGTACAATTTTTGCTTCTTTAATAAGCTGATTTTATTGCCGTACGGCACAGAAAATAAATATATGAACAGGGAGGATTGTCATGGGCAACTATATGAATGATATTGAATACGTTCCAGGGCTTTATACGCATAAGAAGCCGAGTACCGCTGAATTGACGCATCGCTATGTCCGCGAGTGGGATAAAGACCATCAAAAATTTGAAACCGAGGACATTCAGGCGTCAAAATTATTTCCCACCATTTGTTTTTCCCGTATCATTGGTGTCGGAGCGGTGGAGATCGCAGATATTCTGGCAAAGAGAATCGGCTATCGAGTTGTTGATCGACAGATATTGGAGCATATCACCAACGAAATAAAACTGAGCAATATAACAAGTGCTTCTTTTGATAGACGGTATCCGGGAAGAATAAGTGAACATTTAACACGCCTTTTCAATGAAAAACCTTTCCCTGACAATGAATATAACAGACATCTGTTTGCTGCAATGTATGCTATAGCAGGTTTAGGACCTACGATTTTTATCGGGTGGGGTACACATCTTGTATTGCCTCGTGACCGGGTACTGGCTGTCAGATTGGTTTGTTCAAAAGAATTTCGGACCCGGCGTTGGGCCACGATACTCAAAGTCGGCGAGCAAGAAATCCAAAGAAAATTGGAAGAACTTAATATAAAACAAAGTTATTTTTATAAGGAAGTATATAATCTTGAGAAAGCGTCAACCCAGGAATTTGATTTGGTAATCAATTGTGACACCGTCAAAAACCCGGAATGGGTTGCTGATATTGTCTTTTCCCTCTTTAAGAAAAAATTTTCAACAAAATCCACAAAAGGAGACCTTTCCAGCATTTTCAAATGAAAATCTTTAGATCGTTCGCACAGTTCCCGAGTCACTTCTAATTTTAAAAAATTTAACTGGAATTTTTCTTCTTACTAAAAACTCGAATTGATCTATCCGT
>CAZIIV010000195.1:0-5612 GCA_964539365.1 uncultured Desulfobacteraceae bacterium
GAATGGCTGAGAGACCAGCTGGGAAGGCTTCCTTTGGCAGGTTTCGATATTTGTGCGGACACGGTATCTCGGAATGGAATTTCGGCGAAACGCGTTCAGGTGCGCGTAGAAGATCACACCACATCCAGAGACCATGCACAAATACGGTCCCTCATCACTGACAGCCCGTTATCCCGGAATATCAAGCAGGTGGCTTGTGACATTTTTGAGCGGATCGCACAGACCGAAGCCGCAATTCACGGGTGCGCGGTGGATCATGTTCATTTTCATGAAGTGGGTGGGGTTGATGCGATTGTCGATATCGTGGGAACGGCGCTTTGCATGGATTACCTGGGCATTAACACCGTAATTGCGTCACACGTTCCTTTGGGAAAAGGATTTGTTTCCTGTGACCATGGAACCCTCCCGGTTCCGGCGCCGGCAACCCTGGGCATCCTTAAAGGGGTTCCGGTTTACGGCACAAACATCCCGCATGAACTGGTCACTCCCACGGGTGCGGCGATCCTCGTCACCCTGGCCGAGTCCTATGGGGAACTGCCGGAGATGATCATTGAAAAAACCGGCTACGGGGCCGGAAAACGAGAGCTGGAATCCATGCCCAATTTGCTGCGGGTTATTATGGGAACCGGCGTATGGGGCGGCAGCGGCCAAAAAGCAGCCCTTCACCAAGATACGGTTGTGGTGCTGGAAACCTGTATTGACGATATGAACCCGGAGGTGTTCGGGTTCCTGATGGATCGCCTGTTTGAATACGGTGCCCTGGATGTCTACTGGATTCCTGTTTTTATGAAAAAAAACAGACCCGGTACACTGGTGCAGGTTCTGTGCCGGAGAAATCTGAAAAAGGTTTTGATGGAGTGTGTTTTATCTGAAACCAGCACACTGGGCATAAGATATTATGATGCCAAACGGTGCCGGCTGACCCGTGAAACCGTTATTATGAAAACCGCCTACGGCGAAATTCAGGTCAAGCGCATTACAGGGCCGGACGGGAACACTCGGATTGTGCCGGAGTATGAAGTCTGCAAAACCATCGCAATTGAAAAGAATCTTCCCATTCGGGTGGTATATGATACGATTATCAGGTCGGTCAAAGGGTA
This sequence comes from uncultured Desulfobacteraceae bacterium, assembly GCA_964539365.1. Taxonomy (GTDB): domain Bacteria; phylum Desulfobacterota; class Desulfobacteria; order Desulfobacterales; family UBA11574; genus S5133MH16. The sequence goes on from CAZIIV010000195.1 coordinate 1,101, forward strand.
AGGAATTCTTGTCCAAAGGAACCGGAGAACACAGAATAATTTTATAAGATTATGGAATCGCAAAGCGATATTACCTGTTTATAATACTTGACAAAAATGATGCCAGGCTATAGAGACGGACCATGAATTTAAAACAGAAATCGGTCATGTTTTTTGCGACCGGCTGTTTTATCGGGAACATCTCTTTTGCTCCCGGAACATTTGGGTCTGCCCTGGGCCTTCCGCTTTGCTTTTTTCTTTCTAAACTCAATTTGTTGATCGCTGTATTTTTAACCGCAGGGTTTATTTTTTTTGCCATATGGATCGCTCACAAGGCTGAAAAAATAGTCAATACGGAAGATCCGGGCTGTATCGTGATTGATGAAATTGCGGGGATTCTGGTAACATTTGCCGGACTTCCTTTTACCGTGATTTACATTGCTTTCGGATTTCTCATATTCAGAGCATTGGATATCTGGAAGCCGTATCCGATCTCATGGATCGAAAGAAAATTATCCGGGGGCACAGGCATTGTGATGGATGACGTGGCGGCGGGTATTTGCAGCAATATGGTATTGAGAGGTATATTTTATTTGTATAATTGATGAATCGGAATGGAATAATGGAATGATGGAATGTTGGAATGCTGATTTTAAGAAGATGATATTTTTCTATTTAATTCCCGTTAAGAGGAGTTTCCTTTTTCGGACACAGATGAACAGAGATTGTCAAGATTCTTAAATTAAGAAATAATAATATTATCTGTGTATATCTGCGAAAATCTGTGTCCTATTTAACTTGGAATTGGGAAGGTATGATATAAATTTGAAGAAAAAAGATTCCGTTAAATCTGATAAAGAGGAAGTTCGCACAAAAAAAAAGAGCGGTCTTCGAGAAAATATTGAAGCAATCCTTGTGGCCGTCGTTCTGGCCCTGTTTATTCGGACCTTTGTCATTCAGGCCTTTAAAATCCCTTCGGGTTCCATGAAGCAGACCCTTTTAATTGGAGATCACATCCTGGTCAATAAATTTATTTACGGGATCAAGATACCGTTTTTAGATATGACAGTCATCCCTGTAAAAAATCCGAAACGAGGGGATATTATCGTCTTCAAATTTCCCGAGGACCCGGGTAAGGATTTTATCAAGCGAGTCATCGGTGTTCCGGGAGATATTGTTGAGGTGCGTGACAAAAAGGTTTATGTGAACCACAGGCTGCTGAATCACGACTGGGGAATTCATACGGATTCTCACCGTTTTCCGTCAGGTGTACAACCCAGGGATAATTTCGGCCCGGTGGTGGTTCCCGAACATTCACTTTTTGTAATGGGGGACAACCGGGATCAAAGCTACGACAGCAGGTTTTGGGGCTTTGTGGATTTGAAGGCGGTAAAAGGCAAAGCCTTGATCATCTACTGGTCCTGGGACAAGGAGGATTTCGGTGTCCGGTGGAACAGAATCGGGCAAATACTCAAATAAAATGAAATTCGTAACATTCGAATTTGTCTGGTTTTATTTTCTTCATGATAATTTTTGTTTGTTTTATGTTAAAAAAATAATAGCCAATTAAGTGTGAAGTGATCTAAAGTGTCTAAAGTTAAGGAATACTGCCATTTTTATAGAAGCCGGAGCGTAGCGACTCCTTAACTTTAGCTCACTTCAAACTTTAGCTCACTTGTAACTTTTCCGGTGTATCCGGTTTAGGGTTTTAGGGAATAAAATTCATCATATAATAAAGATACTTAAAACTTAGCACTTTCGAAAATCGGGTGACGCATGCGGTTTACAAAAAAACATATTCTGGATATGGAGTCCCTTACCGTTGACGACATCACCTTGATTTTGGACACCGCGGACAGAATGAAGGAGATTTCTCAACGGCCGATCAAAAAAGTTCCCGCGCTAAGGGGCAAAACCGTGGTTCTTTTTTTTTATGAACCCAGCACCCGGACCCGCACCTCTTTTGATATTGCCGCTAAGCGGCTCAGTGCGGACAGTCTTTCCATATCCGCAAGTTCCAGCAGCATGGTCAAGGGAGAAACCCTGATCGATACCGCGCGAAATATTGAAGCCATGAACCCCGATGTGATCGTCATCCGGCATGGTTCCGCCGGTGCCCCTCATATGCTGGCAAAAATCATGAAGCCTTCGATTATCAATGCCGGGGACGGCATGCACGCCCACCCCACCCAATGTCTTCTTGATCTGATGACGGTTAGAGAAAATAAGGGTAAAATATCCGGTCTGCGAATTGCCGTAATCGGCGATATCTCTCACAGCAGGGTTGCCCGGTCGAACAGTATCGGGTTCACGAAAATGGGCGCCCACGTGGTACTGGCGGGTCCCCGCACCATGATTCCAAAGGGGATCGAATCCCTTGGCGTTTCCGTGACCTACGATGTCAAAGAGGCGATCCGTGATGCGGATGTGATTATGATGTTACGAATACAAAAGGAGCGGCAGCAAGACTTTTTGTTTCCGTCAGAACGTGAATATTCCACCGTGTACGGGTTGACAACAGGCAAACTGAAAAAAGCCAAAGAGGATGTGCTGATTATGCATCCGGGGCCGATAAACCGGGGGGTTGAAATTGCCTATGATGTTGCAGACGGGCCCTATTCCATTATTCTGGACCAGGTAACCAACGGTGTGGCCGTGCGCATGGCTCTTTTATATCTGGTAACCGGAGGTGCGCGAAATGCTGATGCTGATTAAGGGCGGACGGGTTATTGATCCCGGAAATTTAGACGGTATCATGGATATCCTTATTGCGGACGGTAAGATCGTTGAACTGAAAGCGCACGGGTCGGCGGGCGGTGAATATCCGGATGCGACAATAATAGATGCGTCGGGTAAAATAGTGACGCCCGGTTTGATCGATATGCATGTGCATCTGCGCGAGCCCGGACATGAATACAAAGAAACCATTGAAACCGGCTGTCTGGCTGCGGCATTCGGCGGATTTACGGCCATATGCTGTATGCCGAACACAGACCCGGTCAATGATTGCAGGCAGGTGACAGAATATATTTTACAACAGGCCGAGGCGGCGGATACGGTTCGGGTATATCCGGTCGCCGCCATCAGCAGGGGGCTCAAAGGGAGCAGGCTGTGTGAATATGCGGAGTTAAAACAAGCCGGTGCCATTGCCGTATCCGATGACGGCAGACCGGTAACAAACAGCCGGCTCATGCGAAGGGCCCTGGAATATTCGAAAGGATTCGACCTGCCGGTGATTTCTCACTGCGAGGTTCTTGATTTGACTGCGGGCGGCGCCATGAACGAGGGTGTGGTGGCAACACAACTGGGGCTCTCGGGAATACCCAATGCTTCTGAAAGTATAATGGTGTTAAGGGATATCGCCCTGTGTGAATTGACGGGCATTCCCGTTCACATCGCCCATGTGAGCACAAAAGAATCGGTAAGGGCCATAAAGGATGCAAAGGCAAAAGGCATACCGGTAACCGCGGAGACCGCGCCTCATTATTTTACACTGACGGAAGAATCCGTTAAAAATTATGATACCAATGCCAAAATGTATCCCCCCTTGAGATCCGCCTCCGATCGGGAGGCCGTGCGTGAAGGGCTGTCGGACGGAACCATCGATGTAATCGCCACCGATCATGCCCCGCATTCTTTTATTGAAAAACAGGTAGAATTTGATCGGGCGGCCAATGGTATCATCGGGCTTGAAACCTCGGTTTCCCTGTCTTTAAAGCTGGTCCGAGACGGTGTGATCCCCATAACCGTTCTGGTTGAAAAAATGTCAACCCACCCGGCACGCATCCTCGGTCTGAAAAATGGATTGCATATCGGACGACCGGCTGATATTACCATAATAGATCCTGAAAGATCGTATCGGGTCACTGCGGAAAATTTCCGGTCCCTCAGCCGCAACAGCCCTTTTGACGGTTGGGACCTGAAGGGCAAGGCGGTGTTGACCATGGTTGAGGGGAAGATCGTTTATCAAGAAAGAGAAAACAGGAAATAGGAAAGAGAAAAGAGGAAAGAGAATAGGGGAAAGAGTATAGAGTATAGAGAAAAGAGGAAAGAGAAAAGAGGGAAAAGGAAACAGAAAAGAGGAAACAGGAAAGAGGAAAGAGCTATGGGATATGTTCCGATCAAGCATTTTACGGATATTGAAGCATGGAAGCTGGCACGAAAACTGAGGATGGTTATATATGGCGTAATAAAGAAACTGCCTACGGAAGAAAGATATGACTTGGCTTCACAAATGAGGCGTGCAGCTATTTCTTGCACCGCCAATATTGCAGAGGGCTATGGGCGTTTCCACTTTCAAGAAAATATCCAGTTTTGTCGGATAAGCAGAGGATCCATGTACGAAATCCAAGACCACTTGATAACCTGCCTTGATAATGAATACATTGCCAAAGATGAGTATAAAAATATCTGGGATCTTTCTGAAAATGCAATTCGGGTTTTAGATGGATACATCCGATATCTTAAAAAACAACAACGGGGAAGGGCAAGGAAAGAGGAAATAGGATAGAGAATAGAGGAAAGAGAATAGAG
>CAZIIV010000196.1:0-4344 GCA_964539365.1 uncultured Desulfobacteraceae bacterium
AATCAAAGTCCAACTTCTGCGTTGTGCTGCATTTCGCAATCATTCAACGTACGATAAGTACTCCTTATGATTTTAAAATTTGCATGCCTTGAATTTGAACTTTTTACAAAACCGTCCAAATCTGACTTATTACAAGGTTATCATTATGTGAGACCTTTGCAAAACGATGATCCTTATTTATTTATTGACAAACCGAGGCTGAGAAGCTTTTTCAGGTGTCAGGGTTCAGATGTCAGGTGTCAGGGTTCAGGTGTCAGGGTTAAGGGGGGGAAACGAGGTGGCCCAAAACCGTCATGCCGGACTTGATCCGGCATCCAGAACTAGTTGAACTTACTGGATTCCGGCTTTCGCCGGAATGACAAAAAAAGGTGCTTTGGAACTTTTTACGAGTTCCTCAAATTTAAGCTTGATGAAATCGTAAAAACTTTTTAAAGAGATTTTAAGCAAAACCGATCTTTTATGAACCTGCCGAAAAGAAAGGAAAACATATGATCCATATTGAAAATTTAACTAAATATTACAAAGAATTCTGCGCTGTGGATCAAATCAATTTCGACATTAAAAAAGGTGAAATTTTAGGATTGCTGGGTCCGAACGGCGCAGGTAAGACAACTACCTTGCGAATGCTGACCGGCTATTTCATGCCCACGTCCGGAACCATTCGGGTAAAGGACTATGAGCTTGACGAAAATTTGCTGGAAATCAAAAAACTCATGGGCTACCTCCCCGAATCCGCACCCTTGTACCACGGCATGCTGGTTTACGACTATCTGGATTATGTTGCAGGACTGAGAGGACTGGATAAAGATAAGAAAATTTCCAGAATCCGGCAGCTTGTGGCTTTATGCGGATTGGGCGAAATTATGCACCGCACCATCAGTGAACTCTCTAAAGGATTAAAACAACGGGTGGGTCTGGCTCACGCCATGATGGATGATCCGGAAATTTTGATTCTCGATGAACCCACTTCAGGCCTGGATCCCAATCAGATCGCTGAAATACGGGAAATCATCCGGCAAATCGGGGAAGAAAAAACCGTAATTCTTTCAACCCATATCCTGAGCGAAGTTGAGGCAACCTGTAACCGGGTGGTGATTATCGACAAAGGAAAGATCGTGGCAAACGACCGAATGGAAAATCTCAAACAATCCTCAGGTCAAACTCATTTTATCCATTTAGGTATTCTGAGGGCAAACTTTCAGGAGGTAAACGACACCTTAAGGGGAATTGACGGCGTGGCAGGAATTGAAAAAATTAATGAAACACCAAACGGCCCGCTTAACGTGCAAGTTGCCTGCAAATCCGCTTCCGACCCGAGAGAAAGTGTATATCACGCCATAAAACAAACCGATTGGATTCTCATCGAATTTCATCAGGAAACCAAAACTCTTGAAACCATATTCCGAGAGCTGACCGAGGAGGACTGACATGCAGCAAGTGATCCGTATTTGCAGTAAGGAACTCAAAGACTATTTCATATCCCCTATCGCCTATATCGTTATATCTATTTTTCTGCTGGTGACGGGTTGGTTCTTTTTTACGACCTTTTTTTATTATAATCAGGCAGACCTGAGAAACTTTTTTAATCTGCTTCCCATTACGTTTTCGTTCTTGATCCCGGCAGTCACCATGAGATTGTTTTCCGAAGAGCTGAACGTGGGATCTTACGAGATGCTGCTCACTTTGCCGGTGACGTTTAAAGACATCCTTCTGGGAAAATTTTTAGCCGGCGTTTTGTTCGTTGCCGCAGCCCTGGTGCCGACATTCGCCTATCCCATATTTATTGCCTTTATGGGCCGGCTCGAATGGGGACCCGTGGCAGGAGGCTATTTGGGAGCTCTGCTACTGGGTGCAGCTTTTGTCGCTGTAGGGCTTTTTGCCTCGTCATTGACCCGCAATCAAATCATCGCCTTTATCGTGGGCATGGCAATTTGCTTCACCCTGACCTTGATCGACAAAATGCTTTTTTTCTTTCCCGCGTCGCTCTTGGGAGTTATCGGGTATCTGGGTGCTGATTTTCATTTCCAAAACATCGCCAAAGGGATTATCGACTCTCGGGATATTGTTTATTTTTTAAGCGTGGCTTTTATCGGTCTTTACGGCACCCATCTGGTCATGCAAGAAAAAAATTAAGGAGAATACCATGGGCAAGCAAAAACCATATGCAAAATATATCAAGCTGTTAATTTATCTGGTGATCATCGTCCTCATCAACGTGGCCGGCATGACCCTGTTTTTCAGGATGGATCTCACATCAAACAGTCTCTATTCCATATCCCAGGCGAGTAAAACAGTGGTATCCACACTTTCCGAGCCATTAACCATAAATGTGTTTTTTACCAAAAACCTGCCGGCACCATATAATAATACGGAACGGTATCTCCATGATCTGCTTGAGGAATATGCTATCCATGCCAACAAATATTTTAACTACCGGTTTTATGACGTCAGTCCCGAGCCTGAAGGGATCAACCCTTCGGCACGGGAAAATCAGAAACTGGCCAAAAATTACGGGATTCATCCGGTCCAAATTCAGGCCTTTGAAAAAGATGAGGTAAAATTCAAGAAGGCCTACATGGGCCTGGTGTTAATTCATGGTGATATGGTGGAGCAAATACCCACAATTACTTCCATCAATGGGCTGGAGTATAAATTGACCGCGGCCATACAGAAGTTGAATAATAAAATCAGTGCATTGTTAAACCTTGAGGGTAAGATTCAAGTCAAACTGTTTCTGTCTTCTTCCTTAAAATCTGTTGCACCGTATATGGGTCTGAACGAACTTCCTGAATATCCCGGCAAGTTGAAAGAAATAATTAACCAGGTCAATTCCAAGAATTACGGAAAACTCGAATATACCTATATCGACCCTTCAACCGTACAGACAGACCCACAATCCCTGGATAAATATAACCTTATGCATCTCGAATGGCCGGACCTTTCAGGGGGTAAAATTCCAGCCGGCAGCGGCATCATCGGTCTGGTCATGGAATATAAAAAAAAAATCAGGGAAATTCCCCTGTTAACCGTCCTGCGCATTCCCATCATCGGAACCCAGTATAATCTGGCCGACATGGATCAACTGGAAGAAAGCATCAATGACAATCTGGAAACCCTGGTTGATATTAATGAAGATCTCGGATATCTTGCGGATCACGGGACACCCGAGATTTCCGGTTTCTCGCCGATGGGGCAAAAAAATCCGGATTCGCTCTCCACATTTGCAAATCTGATATCAGAAACCTACAGCATTAAACCGGTCAATTTAAAAGACCGGTTCATTCCCGGCAGCCTGAATTGTCTGGTTATTGCACGACCCACTGAAAATTTTTCCGATTACGAGCTTTACCAGATCGATCAGGCTCTGATGAGGGGAACCAACCTGGCACTGTTCTTGGATGCCTTCAATGAAGTCAGGGATAATAGCCGGCAAAACTTTGGATTAAACCAGGGGATTAAGTATATTCCCCTGGAAACCGGTCTTAACAAATTGCTGGCTCATTATGGAATCGGCATAAAAAAATCATACGTTATGGATGAAAATTGTCATAAGCAGCGGCTTCCCAGAAGTATGGGCGGGGGAGAAAGACCCATATATTTTGCCCCGATTATCAAAAACAAATTCATTAACCATGACCTTAAATTTATGAACGGCATCAATGGGCTGGTTGCCGTTAAAATATCCCCTCTGGAACTAAATGAAGAACGAATTTCAAAAAACAAGTTAACCGCCATAAAGCTGTTTTCATCTTCGGAAAAATCATGGGAAATTCGCGAAAACATCTCACTGAATCCCATGTTTCTCAGTCCCCCGCCCTCTGCCGATGAACTGCAGAGTTTTCCATTGGCATATATTATTGAAGGAGCGTTTCCCAGTTATTTTGAGGGAAAACCCATCCCTGAAAAAACATCGGATGAGACGGATACGGAAACCGGGGATAACCCGGAAACCGGCTCCGAATCCGAAGATAGAGAACAAAACGTTGACTTGTCCAAGATAAAAGGGCGAGGAGACTTTATACCCAAAGGCAAACCCGCTAAAATCTTTTTGATAGCTTCATCGGAAATGTTAAAGGACACGGTTCTGGATCCCGAAGGTGACAGCCCGAACGACATGTTTGTTTTGAATACCATTGATGCACTGAATGACCGGCAAAATATTGCCACAATGCGAAGCAAGATCCTCCGTTTTAATCCGTTACAGGATACCGGAGCGGTTACCAAAACATTTGTCAAATCTTTTAATATTGCCGGACTTCCGGTGCTTGTGGTTTTTTGGGGATTGATTATTTGGCTGAAGCGCCATTCAAGAAAAAAACGCATACAGATAATGTTTCAAAAGTA
>CAZIIV010000196.1:4444-5597 GCA_964539365.1 uncultured Desulfobacteraceae bacterium
AAGAAAGAATATTTTATACTGGCAGGCGTCATGGTCGCATTAATCCTTTATCTTGTCTTGCATCGCTCGGACCGGACACATTACCAGCTTCCGCATATCACGGGGGTTTCCGGAAAACAGATTTCAAAACTTGAGATCCGCAAGCCAGACACGACCCTTGTTTTGAAGAAAAAAGACAACACTTGGTACATCGACCCCAAAGGATATCCTGCTGATTCCGACAAAGTCAAAAACATGCTCGACGAAATTGAAAAATTGACACTGACCGCCCTTGTATCAGAATCAAAAAATTATGTGCGTTATGACTTGTCCAATGATAAGAAAATTACCGTGAAAGCCTGGGAAGGAAAAACTCTGAGCCGGGAATTTGATATCGGCAAAGCAGCGAACACCTATCAGCATACTTTTGTAAAATTGGCCACGGACTTCAATGTCTATCACGCCAGAGGGAATTTCAGACGAAAATTTGACCAGACCGTTGATGATTTGCGAAATAAAACCGTTTTGTCCTATACGGAAAAACATATCCGAGAAATAACGCTTACCAAAGACAAAAAGACCACAACTCTGACCCAAAAGCAAATTTCCGAACAAGAGGTCAAGAAAATGGATAAACCGGACAAAACTTCTGAAAAGTCGGAACCCAAAATGGTATGGCTGGATGCCGAGGGTAAAAAAACGGATACTGCCAAGGTGGACCGTCTTTTAAGTCTGCTTAATCCACTGGAGTGTGAAACCTATGTACCTGACGCAAAAAAAGATGATTTTAAAAGCCCGACCTATGCCGTTGTACTAAAAGGCGACAAGGAATACTCGCTTTCCGTGTTTGCCCAAAAAGATAAGGATGCCAAGACCTATCCGGCAATCTCCTCGGAAAATGATTACCCTTTTTTGCTGTCCGAGTCCCAGGTGGAGAGTATTAAATCCAGGATTGAAGATATACTGGAAGAAAGGTAGGTAAAGTATCCTGCGCAAAAAAACACGTTATGGTCATTCCCAGAGGGAATTTACTTTGTTTGAAGTTCAAAAATTACAAATATCAAATCACAAATATCAAACAATTTCCAATGACCGAAATTCGAAATTCCAAACAATGTTTCGTCCTGAAAGGTTTTGGTCACGCGCAGCGCAGGCGCTTGCGCCGCGTGTTGAA